>CAZGYK010000110.1:0-5696 GCA_964530485.1 uncultured Oscillospiraceae bacterium | reverse complement strand
TCGGGTGGAAATCTCGTATGAACGCTGCTTTCACGCCCGGATGCCAAGTCATCATCTATAATATCCCAAATAAAATTGCTGTTTTCTTCACTCATGTTTTATCTCCCGGTTTTAGTTTCTTTATTCTACCAAACATCATCATTTACTGCAACAAAGCGATTCAAAGTCTTTTATGAACCCGCCGCCAAACAAAATATCATCCTGATATAAAACAGCTGACTGTCCGGGGGCAGGGGCGCGCTGTGGGCTGTCAAAGAGTAACTTGAATTCATGATCTGTTTGAACAAGCGTTGCTGGAACTGCTCTTGACATTGATCGAAGTTTAACGGTTAAGTTACGGGAATTATCAGGGGTATAGTGCGGGTTGATAACGACATCGCTTAAGCGAACTGAGCTAGCGTATTCGCCGCCGGAATAGGCAAGTTCTATATCGCCGTTATCTAGAATCCGTTTGATAAATACGGGGTGCCCGAGGCTGATTCCAAGACCTTTTCGCTGTCCTACGGTATAATATTCGACGCCTAGATGAGGGGTAAGCGCTTCACCGGTTGGTGAAATGAAAACGCCGGATTTGCCAAAACGCTTGTTTTGATGAATAAACTCGGGATAATCATCGTCTGGAATAAAGCAGATTTCCTGGCTATCATCTAAATTAGCTGAAGAAAGGGAAGACCTCTGAGCGATGTTTCGGATCTCATCTTTTTGATAGGTACCAAGAGGCAGAACGAGACGCGATAGAACCTGCTGATCTAATCGATAGAGCATATAACTCTGATCGCGGGCATGGTCAATAGATTTTTGCAAAGCACAAGCGCCATCTTCAAATTCTGTGATGCGAGCGTAATGACCTGTAGCGATTTTATCAATCCCGAGTTCATCTGCTTTTTTTAAAAGCGCATCAAATTTTACGCCGGGATTACAAACAACACAGGGGTTCGGCGTTTTCCCCTCACAATACGCATTGATGAATGGCTGTATCACAATTTCATTAAAGCGTTCTCTAAGATCAATAGAATAGAAGGGGATACCAAGTTCTTTAGCCGTGGTTTCGGCCAGAGTGATGCCATTTAAATGCGCGTCAGACATGATACAATATAGCCCGCTGACGGAATATCCCTCTTGAGCAAGCAGCTTACAACAAACGGCGGAGTCAACTCCACCGCTAATACCGACGAGTATTTTTTTATCATTCCGCATGGTCATCGTCGTGAATAATCTCCCCAACTATCGAAACAGGATCAATCCCTTGTTTAGAGTAATAGTCGCTGAGCGCCAACTTAATAGCTTGCTCCGCTAGAACTGAGCAATGGATTTTTTCTGGTGGAAGGCCCTCTAGAGCTTCAACAACTGCGCTGTTTGTCAAATCAAGCGCGCTTTGAATTGATTTTCCCTTGATTAGCTCTGTTGCCATCGAACTTGTCGCAATAGCTGCTCCACATCCGAAGGTTTTGAATTTCACATCGGTAATCATGTCTCCATCAATTTTGAGATACATCTTCATGATGTCGCCGCATTTCGCATTGCCGACTTCACCGATTCCATCTGCATCTTGAATCTCGCCTACGTTTCTTGGGTTGGAAAAGTGATCAAGAACTCGTTCAGTATACATAAAGCCTCCGTATCTATTTCGATTCAGAAATAATTCGCTCCCACAAAGGAGACATATCTCGAAGTTGTTGAATGATTTGTTTGAGTTGTTCGACGACATAGTGCACGTCTTCGATTGTATTTTCAGTTGAAAATGTGAATCGGAGAGAGCCGTGTGCCACGGCATGTTTAAGACCGATCGCCAACAAAACATGGCTTGGGTCAAGCGAACCGGAAGTACAAGCAGACCCGGAAGAAGCTGCTATCCCGGCGAAACTCAGTTTTAAAAGTAACGATTCGCCTTCAACGCCCTCGATTGAGATGTTCGCGTTGCCGGGAAGTCTTTTTTCGCGATCTCCATTTAACCGCACTCTATCAGTTAAGAGTATTTGATCGAGAAATGTATCACGAAGAGTTCTAAGATAAGCAGATTTTTTGTCGATTTCTTTTGTTGCGTCTTCAATCGCTGTTCCAAGAGCAACGATGCCTGCAACGTTTTCAGTTCCTGCGCGTTGCTTTCGCTCCTGGCCTCCGCCATCAATTAGCTGGTCCAGGACGATCCCTTTCCGAATATAAAGTGCGCCTACGCCCTTCGGCGCGTTAATTTTGTGTCCGGACAGCGATAAAAGATCAATTTGATCGTGGTTGACGTCAATATTTAGGTTTCCGACTGCCTGGACAGCATCCGTATGAAACCAAACGCCTCTTTTCCTGCAGATTGCGCCGATTTCAGCAATTGGCTGAATCGTTCCGATCTCATTGTTTGCATACATAATTGACACGATCGCAGTAGAGTCTTGAATCGCGTTTTCAATTTCAGAAGGATCGATAAGGCCGTTGCTATTAACGGGGATATATGTCGCTTCAAACCCTTCTTTGATTAAGTGGTCAACAGTATGAAGTACTGCGTGATGTTCAAATGCTGACGTAACAATATGATTCTTGCCTTTTGATTTCAAATAGCGAGCAGCACCTTTGATTGCCCAGTTATCCGCTTCGGTGCCGGATGAAGTAAAAAAGATTTCGTCTGATTCGCATCCGAGCGCTGTGGCAACCTGAGTTCGAGTAGTCTCAATTGCTTTTTTGGAAAATGAGGCAAATTGATAAATACTGCTTGGGTTTCCGTAGAAATCTGTAAGGTAGGGCATCATCGAATCCAACACGTGTTTGGAAACTTTTGTGGTTGCTGCGTTATCTAAATAGATGAGGCGATTCATATCGGAAAAATCCTTTCTTTCCGTAACATATCATAACTTTTTTGGTAGTAGTTCGCAAGATGTTTTATGAGCGAGACATTTTTACCGCAAGAGCGTCGCAACGTTCATTCATAGGATTCCCATCATGCCCCTTAACCCATACAAAACGAACCTTATGCTGCTTTAGAAGCGCAAGTAAAATCTCCCACAAGTCAACGTTTAAGGCCGGCTCGTTTGAAGCTTTACGCCAGCCTTTATTTTTCCAAGCATAGACCCAACCTTTTTCGATCGAGTCAATAACATATTTCGAATCGGAATAAACAGTCACATCACAGTTTTCATTTAAGGTTTTTAGCCCTTCAATTACTGCCGTAAGTTCCATTCTGTTATTGGTCGTATCAGGAGAACCTCCGCACATTTCCTTTTCAAAATTCTTGTAACAGAGGATGGCAGCCCAGCCGCCGGGACCCGGGTTCCCAGAACACGCTCCATCCGTATAGAGTTCCACTTGCTTCGGCATAAACGACCTCGAAAATATAGAATATAGCTATTATAGCATTATTTTTAATGGTTTGGTTTAATTCGAATAAATGTGACATGATACGAACACTTTATACAAAATGATCGGAGAATTTTATACAACTTGACAAATGAAATTGTTAAAGTTATGATAAAGATACGGAAACGAATCAGCGTGCGTTAGCTGATTGTTATATAAATTAAAACCTGATAAAACCTTTAACTGATGTTGTCTGCAGAGCGTAAGGCGGACGATAGAAAATGAAGTCTGGTAAAGTTTTTATTTAGCCTGCTATAACTAGCAGGCTTATGTGGTTGTCTAGAAAATGGAGGTGTTTTTGTTTTTGGACAATAACCAGAAGAAGTCTTCGAATCAACAGGGTCGCGCTTACTCGAAGATTGAATTACCCGCGACAAAAAGTAGTCGAGTAAAAGAGGATGGCGCGAGAAAGCGCGTCCAAGAGGAAAAAAAGAAACCGGATCGCCCGGAACGACAGGGAAAACAAAAGAAAAAAGATATGGCTCCTCTTCCAAAAGAGAAGCGGATTCAACCGGATCCAAAGTCGAGAAGAAAAAAATCCCAAAAGCCGAGAGGAACAAGTCCGGCGGTTAAAATCACACCGCTTGGAGGGATTGAAGAGATCGGCAAAAACATGACGATGATAGAATGTGAAGGAGACATGCTCATCGTTGACTGTGGTCTGGGTTTCCCTGATGACGAACTGTTTGGAATCGATATTGTTATCCCGGACTTTAGCTATGCGGTTGATCATCAGAGCCAAATCAAGGCTTTACTGGTGACCCACGGCCATGAAGATCATATTGGGGCTATCCCGTATCTCTTAAAACAGCTAAATGTTCCGGTATATGGCACAAAGCTAACAATTGGGCTTATTGAAGCGAAGCTTAAAGAACATGGCATGAAAGCGGATCTGAGAGTCCTTAAGGGCGGCCAGAAGGTTCCGCTTGGAAAGTTTGTTGTTGAACCTGTCCGAGTCAATCACTCGATACCGGATTCTGTCGCTTACGCTATATCTACTCCTGCTGGAATGATTATCCATACCGGCGACTTCAAAGTAGATTATACCCCAATTGTTGATGACGTAATTGATCTTCGGCGTTTTGGAGAACTCGGGAGTCAGGGTGTTCTGCTCCTTATGTCTGATTCTACGAATGCGGAAAGGTTTGGAAGCAGCGTCTCGGAACGCGTTGTTGGCGAAGGATTTGAACGACTCTTTTCAAGAGCGGAGGGCAAGCGAGTTGTCATCGCTACATTTGCGTCGAATATACAGCGTGTACAGCAAATACTTGACCTTGCAGAACGACACAAACGAAAAGTAGTTATTTCCGGTCGGAGTATGGAGAACTACTCCCAGATGGCTGCTGAACTCGGTTATCTGCACTTTAACGAGGATATTTTAATAGAGCTTTCCGAGGTGAATCGCTATCGTCCGGAAGATGTCATTATCGTCACAACAGGAAGCCAGGGAGAGCCGATGTCGGCACTCGCAAGGATGGCCAACGGAACCCATAAACAGATTGCGATTTCCTCAAACGATTTTGTCATTATTTCGGCTACTCCGGTTCCGGGCAATGAGCGGATGGTAACAAAAGTTATCAATGAACTTCTCAAACTTGGAAGTGAAGTTATATACGAATCTATGTATGAAGTTCACGCTTCCGGCCATGCATGCAGAGATGACTTGAAATTGTTGTTCAACTTAATTAAGCCGCAATTCTTTATTCCGGTCCATGGAGAATACAAACATCTTATTCGCCACAGAGATATCGCTGTTTCGATGGGTGTTGATCCAAAGAACATATTACTGCCGGCGATTGGACAGACGATTGAAGTCTCGAATGATGGGATATATAGGGGAGAGACAGTTCATTCAGGACGCGTCTTGGTAGACGGACTTGGTGTTGGTGACGTTGGGAGTATTGTTCTGAGAGACAGGAAGCATTTATCTCAGGACGGGCTAATGGTTGTTGTCTGCTCGATCGAAGAAGAGACAAATGAATTGATATCCGGACCGGACATTATTTCCAGAGGTTTTGTCTTTGTGAGAGAGTCGGAAGTCTTGATTGGCGAAGCGAAGGCCCTGGTCCGAGAAATCCTCGAAAGCAAGAATGCATCACATAACCGAGAGGAGATCAAATATGAGATTCGTGAAGAACTTGGGAAATTAATGTATCAACGAACCAAAAGAAATCCGATGATTCTTCCTGTTATTATGGAAATCTAGTTGCGATGCTGGAAATTCAGTTAAAAATCGTATATACTATTCTAAAAGCACCCGTATCATGATACGGGTGCAACTACTCTAGAAGGTTATTATGAATTTAAAGAAACAAGTAACCTCGGAAATCATATTGTGTATCCTGATTCTCTGT
>CAZGYK010000109.1:5467-5743 GCA_964530485.1 uncultured Oscillospiraceae bacterium | reverse complement strand
GGAGCGGCGTCGTTAAGGCACGACCCCGAACGGGACATCTATTCTGTAACCCGGAGAATTGAAGCGCATTACCACGGGACAGGAGACATCTTTGCCAGCGTTATTGCCGGGTCTCTCGCGAAGGGAGAATCGCTTTCGACTGCGGTTCAGCGAAGCGTAGACTTTGTTGCGTCGGTGATTGAAAAGACGATGAACGCCGGAACGGATGAGCGCTATGGGGTATGCTTTGAACTCTGTCTCTCGCAACTCAGTGGCCACTAGATTGGAATAAGAAAA
>CAZGYK010000109.1:0-5434 GCA_964530485.1 uncultured Oscillospiraceae bacterium | reverse complement strand
CGAAGCAAAATGCTTCGGCTCTTTTTATTTTGAATTTTTTACGAAAGAGGTGGACTGACGAATTCTCCGGCGTGAATTGCCGGAATCTGAATCGACGGGCTGACAATCGGAACAAAGCGAACCTCATCGCCGCCATGATCCTCAACATAGTAGAGCTGAACGCTTCCGTCATAGACCTGCGCAAGGTAGTCGGTAAACATCGGCGCAAAGGTTTCCATAAAGTACTCATCGATCCGATCGGAGACATAGAGGAAGTTGACGCCGTTTTCTCTAAGAAATTCGATAAACCCTTTCGGGTCCATGCCGGCATATCCCGACTTTATTTCTCCGGTTTTTGGATCAAGGTAGTCAGGGTTGGCAGTGTTTGGATCGACGAAGAGCCCGATCTCCTGAGGCGTCAGCGCGGGGAAGATTTCATAGCCGAGAATAAACCATTCGCCGCCGTCCGAGGCAAAGCTTAAAAAGTAGATACAGTCGCCATCTGTCAACCAAGACGCGAAATGACCGATTCGGCTGTTGAGAGCCGATCTCGGGGAATACTCGGAGGAGATAAAAACCTTGTTGCTTGTAATCAGATACTGGTCGGGGTGGTGGGGTGTGTAATAAAAGATAGAAGCCACCATGGCGAGGGCGGTCGTGATCGAAACCGTAAAACTGAGCCATTGCTTCTTGAAAAACGGCAGTGCAATGTCAAAGAACAGGACGCCGAAGACCGCGAACATCCAGCCAATTGCATAGGTAGAGATATAGCGGTTATAAGAGAGCGAACCGAGGTCAAGCTCATAGCCAAGCTCGATATAGTTCGGGAAGATTGCGGCGAAGGAGTAGGCGTGGAACCAGTAATAGGCCAAAAACCCAAGCGCCATCAGCACCGAGAACGCAGAAAGACGAAGGATTTTCCGAAGGTTTTTGGTAAAGAACGAGGCGGCGATCGGCACGATTAAAAAGACAATGAACATCTCGAAAAGCGATCCGAAGCAGATAAAGGTATCGCTAAAAAACCGCGTTGTCATGTCTTCAAGAATCAGGTTAAAATACCAGCTCTGGCCGAGCAGCGCTTGTAGGAGGGTAATCTTGAGCGGCGGATCGCGCGAAATCCCGGTATGGGTAGCGGCGTAATGCATCGCCCAGACGCGGTAGAAGAACACGATTGTCGCGAAAAGGAGAAGAATAAAAAAGATTCGAAGCAGAATTTTTCCGATTTTATATGTTTTTTCTGAGAATCGGATTTTCTTGAAACTAAGAAGAGCGGCGGAAAACAACAGCGAGACTGCAAACAGAACGATGCCGAGCGATTGTTTAAAAAAGAAGAATACCATGACTGAAATCAACGCAAAAATTCCGGGAAGCGCAAGTTTTTCAGCAACACGGCTTTTTCCGGTTAATCTATCGGAAGGATAATTCCCGGAGATAAACATATCCGCAACCATGATTCCGGCCGCAATCAGGGCGACCGCAAAGCACATATCTTTGCAATTGACGAGTAAGGCGAGCATCGTGAGGGAAGAAAAATAATGGATAAAACTTTTTTCGTCGGAGGAAAACCACATAAATAGCGTTCCGGCGAACAAAAATCCGATCTGCATATCCGAATAGGCCGTCGCATAGGCGCGAAGTCCTTCGCTTGTATAAAAGAACGCATAAATTCCAAGAAAGCTAAAGGCGGTTATCGAGATGATCGCAATAACATTCTTCCATTTTACCCGGCTGAACATGGTTGCGAGAGCGGCAACGATCATCATATCATAGGCAAGGTAGGTTCTCCGCTCAAGGAAACTGGTCCTGAGGAATTGAATAAAGTAACTGAAGAGCGGAAGCGCCGGCGGGCTTGAAAGCTTAATGCTCGCGGGGAAAAAGGTAAAGAGTTGATCCTTCATAAAGATAAACTTTGCCATCGTTCCCCAGGATGAAAACTCATCCCAGTCGCGGAACGATGCATTTTTAATATAGAGAATATAGAGGAAAAATATTGACCCAGCTACAAAGAAAACCAGTCCGGGCGTAACAAATCCAGACAAGATTTCTTTTAGCGGATATTTCTTAATCAGGAATACGTAGAGCAGCGCCGCAATCGCAGCGGCGTAGACGAGATAGCTTCCGACAACGAGAAGGTTCATCATGCCAAGAAGGCAGAGAAATACAGTGATGAGCGCGATCGAAAACATCGGCGCCGCCGCAGAAGCAAGGCGGAACCGTTGGTTAAAGTATAATGATAGCGACAAGATCGCAAGCAGCGGAAGAACGAAATCCATAACAGTCTCCTAAGAGTCAATTCTAAAGATAATAGCCGGTCAAAACTTCGAGAGCGGCGATCAGGGCAACGCCGAATAGAAGAAAGAGCGCCGCGTTCCTGTTTATTTCGGGATTGCTTTTTGGGCGAAGAATCTTTGAGGATGCTTCGGAGAGAAGCGCCGATAAAAGGAAATAGCCGGGGATAAAATAGCGCGCCTGGATTCCAAGAATCGTTGAGCTTCCCAGTCCGGAATCGACGACATAGAATGCAGCGGAGATGATGAAATAGAGCAGGACAGTCGTGCCGAGGAATAGTGCCGTATTCTTTTTCTTGCCGTGCGTTGATTCGCCCGAGGCCAACACCGACGAAACAACAAGGACAAGCGGAGAAAGAATTGTTGTAAGAGGGGCGGCGAGGTCGAGATGGCCGAAGAGACCAAATTCGCCGATATAAAAGCTTTTGCGGAAGCTGTCAACGATAGCGACCGCTAGAAAACGAAACGGGTTTTTCAAAATGAACAGAACTTGGGCCTGCTTGTCAACCCCGATCAAGACGTCGGAAGGTTTGATTGCGACCGCAAAAAGATTCGCATAAAGCAGCGAGAGTTGCCACAGCGCCAGCCCTGAGACCAACAGAAAACCAAAGAGCGCCAGCAGGTTCCCTTTGAACCGGAAATTTTCTTTTGGGACTGCGAACAGGAGGAGCGCAAGAATCAGATAGAGCGGTTTGATCATGATTATAATCGAGAAAGCAATCAGTAGGATCACAAAATCCTTCTTCCCGATATGGTCGGAGAAAAGAACTCCAAGGAAGAGAAAGAGTCCGGCCAAAAGCATCGCATCGTAGGAAGTAGAGGCCGACATAAAAACGGTCAGAGGGAAGAAGATAACGGCGAGCAGGGTGGTCCGATAGCGCGTTGCCCGCTTTGTAGCATACCAAGCGGCGAACCCGACCATCAAGACGTTCATCAAGCGGGCAAGATAGAGGGCAAAGAGTGACGGAAGGGAAAAAAGCCGCGAGATCAGAACGCCAAAGGCAGACGGAAGGTAGGGGAGAATCAGTTGGGAGTTTGAATAGGCTTTGGTTTCTTTGGCAAATGGTTCGCCGAGCCGCGCAAAATAGGTTTCCATTCTTGCGCGCGCGGAAGGCTGCCCCTCATAGGTCTCGTACATTTTTAGGTTTTCAGTAAAGCAGTCATAAAGAAGATCAACGTCGTCCGGGTAATCAAGGTTTCCATCAAAACCGAAGGAGCCCATCGCGATGGCATAGCTTCTCGTAAAATGGATACTCTCATCCGGGACTTGAAGCGGAGCCGTAGCAAAGCAAAAGACAGTTCCAACGGCAAGGAATAAAATGAAAACTTTGATTGGCAAGGTTTTGACCTTTTTTACAATCCAATAGAGAAAGAGGAAAAATGCGCTATACGCCAACAGGGAAAGAGGGATCAGGATATCGCCAATTCCGCGGGCAGAAGAAAAAAGCCCGGATGTAAGAGACGCAAACAGCGCGACAGCGGCGGAGGACAAAATCCAAACGGAAATCCAAATATTCTGCGGCGGTCTCTTTTTCGCGCGGCGAAGGAGAATTGTTAAAACGCGAAACAATCCGGCGAGAAGAAATCCCCAAAGAGAGATACGCGGAATCGAGAAATGAGGAGTCGAAATCGTTGGGTTGAGCGTCATGCCGTTAAAATAAAGCATGGTTCCGGTTGTTTCGGTTGGATAAATCCGAAGGCTTTCTAATGAATCAAATCGGGCGGTCGCGCGGAAAATACCTTCGCCTTGAGGTTTTAGTCCTGCCGTAAAGGTTCCGGTAACCCCTTGGCTTTTCCCGGTAAAACGGACGACGATCTCGGTGTTATCAAACTCCGCGCGGGTAAGCATAAAATCGATCGTCTCGGCGCGGACTCCGGAAAGGCCGGTCAGCTCAAAATAGGAATCATTCGCCAGCGTTTCATAACAGTTCGAACCGGTAAAGACGATTGATTCGACTTCATGAAAGGTAAAATCGGAGGGAGCGTATGAAACGTTTGGATAGTCGCCGGAATGATTATTTTTTTCGATAGCGGAAAAAAGAAACTCCAGCAAGACCGCTGCAATTAATATGACAGCGAGTATTACCAGAGGGTAAATCAACTTTTTGTTATTTTTGGAATTGAGCATAACAAACCTTTCGGTAAGCCGAGCGCAGAAGGACAAAGCGGTCGGCTTTGTATATGCATATTATAGCTGGTTAAATGAAAAACACGAAAGCGTTTTTCATTCGCGGCGTGTGCCGCGCGCCGTCTGTGGCGGCGTTAACCTTGCTGCATAGTCAGTCGCACGCCTTTGGCGTGCGTTTCAAAACGCTTTAGCGTTTTGAAATTGATTGACTATATCGTCTTACTCCAGTTCGATCAATTCGTCGTACTTAAAGTCACGAGAGGCTCTTTTTCCAATGACTTCGAACCAACGGGTTGGAGAAATACCGTTTCCCGGGCGTTTGATTGCGAGGTTGTTTTTCGTAAATTCCTCGCCCTTCATGATGTCTTGCCCGGCGACAATGCTCTTTCGCGCAATGGTGATATTTTTGAGCTCCGATTCAGTCGGGTTCTTCGCTTCAATTCCAAGCGCTTCCTCGATGTTTCGGATCGCGGTGACCATGGCTTTCAGTTCGCCCGGCTCAAGGCTACAGGAATGGTCTGGACCTTCCATTGTCTTGTCAAGCGTAAAGTGCTTTTCAATGATCTTCGCGCCGAGCGCAACCGCCGCGATTGGAGCTTCGATTCCGAGCGTATGGTCGGAATAACCGACATCACCGCCAAATTCATGTTCCAGGGCAATCATTGCGCGAAGGTTTGCGTCCCGAAACGGGGTTGGGTACTCTGTATTACAGTGAAGAAGGCTGACCTTTTCGGCGCCGTTATCAAGCAATACGTTGCGCGCAAAACGGACCTCTTCCATCGTACTCATTCCGGTAGAGAGTATTACCGGTTTTTGTAGCGCAGCCATCGCCAATAGCAGCGGCAGATTGACAATTTCCCCGGAAGGGACTTTGATGATCGGCATGTCGATCGTCTCTAAAAAATCTAGGCTGTCGATATCAAACGGAGTCGAGAGGAACATGATCCCCTTTTCTTTGGCGTAGTCGGACAATTCGATAAATTGTTCGAAAGTAAGCCGCAGTTTTTTGACCATGTCAAGCTGGCTTTCGCTTGCACCT
>CAZGYK010000108.1:3611-5826 GCA_964530485.1 uncultured Oscillospiraceae bacterium | reverse complement strand
CTTGTTCCTTCATCAATTCAAACTGACGGCGGTTCTGATCCAATTCAGCCTTCATTTGTTCCATAGCCTGATGCTCTACGGCAAATTGGCGTTTAACACGTTCGAACTCTTCATGGTCGCTCTGTTGCTGAATCAAGGTTGCGCGAAGTCTTGCCCTGGTATCGTTAAGCTCTTGAATTGTTTCATTTCGTTTTTGTTCATGCATCTCAATCTGGCTTCTCAAAGCAGCGATTTGTTCCGCAACTTTATGAACCTCCTGGTTCTTTAGATAAAGTTGCTGTTTCAAATCCTCCAAGCCTTTGATATACGCCGATATCTGTCCATCCTTAACCGTAAGAATTCGATCCTGGTTCAGGATAATCTCATTTCTTCGCGACAGCTCTTCGCTCAGCTTTCCAACGCTTTCATCTTTACGCAAAAGCTCTTCCCTGAGTCTCAATACGATCTCATTCGCTCGCTGCGTCTGCTCTTCAAAGGAAGGATCGGTGCCGCCTGTCGGAGAAACAGTATTGTTTTGCAAAAAGGCAACCTTTTCCTGTAAAACAGCAATCGCCTTTTTGAACAAGTTTTCGCGGTTATGGGCATTCTCGTTAAAAGATTTTTCTTCTTCAAGCTCTTTTTGGATCGCATGAAGCTGCTGCTCATAACGATTAATTCGTTCTATTAAGTCCCTGTTCTGTCCGGTAAGGCGCGACAAAGACGCTTCAAGTCCCCGTTTCTGTTCGGAAACATCTTTTACCAGCTGATCGATATACCCGATCACATCTTCTTTGTCAAAGCCAAGAAAGGACGTCTTAAATGAACTGCTCCGTTCCCGGGCAAAATCTGGCAGGGAATCATATTCCTGAATATTCGGTTGTCCGCTGCGCTGTTCCATCTAATCCTCCGAATCGCGACAACTATGCGTTATCTTCTTCAATCAATTTTCTGACGCCTTCAACTACGACTCTAATCGCAGCTTCGGTATCGTGCTGCTCATCGTTCGAAAGACCCTTCGCAACACGTTCCTGATTCCAAACGCAGAGCATCGCTGCCCCAGCCCTCGCCCGAAGGGTCGCCGCAATCGTAAATAGAGCCGCCGTTTCCATTTCGGAAGCCAGCGCCCCCCCCTTGATCCATGCCTGCCATTTGTCAAGGAGTTCATAAGACACCGGCATTCGTTCCGGGCTATGTTGGCCATAAAATGAGTCTTTACACTGTACAATTCCGGTATGATTTGGTATCTTCAATTCCGCCGCTGCCCGTTTCAACGCAAGCGTCACATCAAAATCAGCTACCGCGGGATATTCGATCGGAAGATACTCTTTCGATGTGCCCTCTTGGCGAATCGCGCCGTTCACAATGACGACATCGCCGGCAAGAACCTCCATCTGCATTCCCCCGCAGGTTCCTATCCGCAAAAAAGTATCAACGCCCAATTGGTTCAGCTCTTCAATACAGATCGCCGCAGAAGGCCCCCCGATTCCGGTGCTAACAACAACGACTTTCTTACCGTTCAATTCTCCAAGCCAGCTGTTGTATTCCCGGTTACAACCGAGCGGTTTTGGGTTATCAAGGAAAGCCGCGATTTTTTCGACCCTACCCGGATCCCCGGGCAAAATCGCATAACGCGCTCCCTCTAAATCATCTTTTGAAAGGTGAATATGATATAACTTTTCGGCCATAACGATATCCCCCGCTTCCCAGTTCCCTAGAAATTATTGTCGGATGGGCGATTGTTGAGCATATCAAGAATCAAATCAAATTCCCACTTATCATTTTCCGGGCCTCCGGCAGGGGTAAGCGGGTCTTTTGATGTCGTTTTCGGAGTCTGGGCTCCAAAGAATCCGGTATTGGTTGTCGTTCCGGTCAAGCTGTCAAATCCGGTTGCGATAACAGTGATCAACATCTCGTCCTGAAGCTTCTCATCAAACGCCGCGCCCCAGATGATATTCGCGTCTGCGTGAGCAGCGTCAGTCATCATCGAAGCCGCAAGTTCAATGTCGTTGAGGTCGATATCCGAAGAAGAAGTGATATTGATAATAACACCCTTCGCTCCATTGATCGTTGTCTCAAGAAGCGGGCTGGAAATCGCCATCAACGCAGCCGCTTCCGCCTTGTCGCGTCCGGAAGCGCGTCCTACGCCCATGTGCGCATATCCCGCGTCCTTCATAATCGAGGATACGTCTGCAAAGTCGAGGTTGATCAGTCCCGGAATATTGATCAAGTCTGAAAT
>CAZGYK010000108.1:0-3601 GCA_964530485.1 uncultured Oscillospiraceae bacterium | reverse complement strand
TACTCTGGACACCCTGCTTCAAGACATTATCCGCCATCTCGAAGGCGTTTGCCAAAGTGATTCTCTCTTCATTGATGAGCTTAAGGCGGTCGTTCGGAATCACGACAATAGAATCAACATGCTCCCGGAGATTCGCAATCCCGATCTCCGCAGTCTCCATTTTGCGCTTTCCTTCCCACTTAAACGGCTTGGTAACAATGCCGATCGTGAGAACGCCCATATCTTTCGCTATCTCAGCAACAACAGGCGCAGCCCCGGTCCCGGTTCCGCCGCCCATGCCGGCCGTAATAAAGACCATGTCGGTCCCCTTGAGCGCCGCTGAAATCTCGTCCCGGCTTTCCTCGGCCGCGCGAAGTCCCTTTTCGGGGTCGCCGCCCGCGCCTTTCCCTTTTGTCAGTTTGTCTCCCAACTGTAGTTTGAAGGTCGCTTTGTTATACTGTAGGATTTGATTGTCGGTATTCATGGCAATAAACTCGACGCCCTGCATCCCAGATTGGATCATCCTGTTTATGGCATTTCCGCCGCCGCCGCCAACTCCAACAACCTTGATATTGGTACCAAGCTCCATCACTTCGTCAAAAGAAAAATTCACGTTTGCGTCCTCCAAAAAGATGAAATGTATAAGAAAACCACATTATATAGGTATTAACTCCGGATACATATACTAAATTTACCACATCATGTTTTCGATTTCAATTCATTTACAGTCGAATTACAGGAAAAAGTTGCTTTTTTTTATAATTTTCCATTTTTTATGCAGTTTCTGTCGTTTCTGCGCCCCCGATATCAAAGAATCCCTGCGGAAAACGCATCTCGCCCGAGGATTCATATGCCATACCTGGCGTCGATAGATTGATATTCCCTGTAAAGTCCTCAGCGAGTTTCGTTCTAAGAAGGTTGTTCAACATCTCAAACTTACCTTCGATCTTCCCGATTGATCCAATCCTGACAAAAATCCGTTCGTCGTACACCATCGAGACGTCCAGCTTATCTCGAACGTTGATCGCCGATATTTTATCGAACCATCGATACGCATTCAGTTGTTTGATTATAGCCTCGAGTCCTTCTATCGAACCGGGGTTTTCCGCCGTCAATTTGCTTCCGGGGATAAAACTTGTCGGCGTGATCCCATAGATGAGTGGCATCTCTACCGGAGCGGTATAAACGTCATTCAGTATTTTCATTTCCCCGGAAACGATCAAATAACCGCCTCGATAGGGAATTCCGACATAGTCTGTCGTCTCAGATACTTTCAAGACTACTGTATTCGGTAGTTTTCGCACCACGGTTACTTTTCCAATATAGGGAAGCGCCCCAAGCAATCTGAGCGAGACATCATCCTTCTTAAAAGAAAAAATCCCGTCGCCTTTTTGCAACCCGCTCGCCGCAATAATTTGGTCTCCTGTATAAACCGAAGTGATGCTATTTTCAACTTTAATGTCCGATATTCTGAAGAAGAGCATATAAATTGCAACCAAAGACCCAATGATCAATACAGCCATCAGGATAAACGCAAACGACCGTCTTCTTCGTTTGCGCTTTTTTAGTATCGCCTTTTGTCTTGCGGTCATCGGCTGTTTCGTCTTCTCTTCCAAATCCTCGGTTACCCTTTCTCAATCAGAGCACAAATTTTAAAATATATCTGGTTCGCAGAATCCTCTATCGCCTTCTCGCGCGCATGTTCCCCCATCTCCCGAAGGTACTTTGGGGTTTCTACGAGTTCCATCAATCGGTTCGCAAGCGCATCAACATCAAGATCCTTTTCTTCATATACGAATGCAGCTCCAGCATTCGCAAGGCTCATCGCATTATAAAATTGATGATTCTCGGTTACGTTCGGGGAAGGAATCAAAACCGAAGCTCTCCCAGACGCAGCAATTTCTCCGATTGTCAGCGCCCCTGCCCTAGAAAGGATCAAGTCACTTGCTGCATAGTATTCCGGCATATCCGAAATATATTCAAAAACCTTGATATTGTCACAGCGATCAAGATCGATGCCGTATTCCATGAGCAAACCCGGGAAAGAGTCTTTTGTATATTCCCCTGTCGCATGGACATGAAATACCTTTCCGGTCTTCCAATGCCTCTGCATAAAAGCTGCGGCAACTCGGTTAATTTCTGCTGCCCCGTTTGATCCACCGTACGAAAGAACAAATATCTTGTCTCCAACATTCCAACGATCCCGCAAAGAATTTCTGTCCGCTTCAAAAAACGCATGCCGTATTGGATTTCCTGTCACAACAGATTTATTGGGGTATCCAATCCGTTTCAGACCATCTTCATCAGCACAGAGGATTAAATCTACTCTCTTCGCCAAAAGTTTCGTCGTAATGCCGGGAAACGCGTTCTGTTCCTGAATCGCTGTTTTGATTCCAAGTTTTGTCGCCGCACGAACAACCGGGCCGCTCACATACCCGCCGCATCCGATTACGACATCGGGCGAAAACTCGCGTATTAATTTCTTGGCCTCATTCTGGGCTGAAAAAACGTGAAAAACCGACTTCAAATTAAACCATATATTTGAGAGTGAAATCCTGCGCATAAATCCGTGTACTTCAACCTCAGCCAACCGGTAACCTGATTCGGCAACCAGCTTTCGTTCCATCCCGTCTTTTCTTCCAATAAATAGTATATCGGATCCGGGTTCGTTTTTCATAATCTCCCCGGCAATGGCGAGAGCCGGGTTGATATGTCCCGCCGTGCCTCCGGCTGTGATAACTGCGCGCATAGTTCCTCTTTTCGTCGCGTTGTAATAAAAGAATAAAGATTGCCGAACAAAAAACCCGGCAATCATCATCCAGCTGCTATTTTTCGGTTACTGCCGGCGTTGCCGGTTTCGCCTTATCGGGTTTTGAAAATCGCGCTACCGAAAGTAAAACGCCAACTTCCGCAAGCAGGATAACAAGTGATGTTCCTCCCTGAGAGAAAAACGGAAGACTGATTCCAGTATTGGGCATCGTGTTCGAGACAACCGCAATATTGAGAATCGCCTGAATTCCGATCTGTAGTGTGATTCCGATTGCGAGCATCGCGCCAAATCTATCGCGCGCTTTCAGAGCCACCGAAAAGCCCCGATAAATGAATAACACAAACAGGAATATTACAAAAACAGCTCCGATAAAACCAAGCTCCTCACAGATAATTGAAAAAATAAAGTCATTATGGGGTTCCGGAACATAGAGATGTTTCTGGCGGGAGTTTCCGAGCCCAAGCCCCATCAGCCCTCCCGACCCGATCGCAAGTAGCGACTGGAAAATCTGGTGTCCGTCGTCGCTTGAATACTGGAGCGGATTTAGCCAGACGTCAATTCTTGAAAGAACATACCCAAGTCTGTCGGTAGCTAGAATTACCAAAGTACCCAAAGGAATTCCAACAGCAGCAATCAATCCGAACCACTGTAAGCGAGCACCGCCAATAATCATTAGCAACACCATAAGCGCGATAATAATGATCGCTCCGGAGAGGTGTGGCTGTAATCCCATAATCAAAAGGATCATACCGAGAATGATCATGAATTGAACAAAGCCGTATTTAAAGTTGCGCATCCTTGACGGCGCTATCGATACGAGGTGGCTAACAAGAAGGATGACCGCAAACTTTA
>CAZGYK010000107.1:3807-5867 GCA_964530485.1 uncultured Oscillospiraceae bacterium | reverse complement strand
TATGAGCTTTTAGAGGAGATCGCAAAAAAACGCGGAATGCTTTTAACAAAAGGCGAGTACGACATCGACCGCGCTGCAATTATGCTTTTAGATGAACTTCGCGGAAAAAAACTCGGGGAAATCACGTTTGAGCACCCGAAGAAAGTGACTGATGAATAAACCAATGGTTCACACAGATCTATTTTCCTATGACCAAGAAGTTCGGAACTCGAAAGGCAATTATCTTTGCGGAGTTGACGAGGCCGGTCGCGGACCTCTTGCCGGACCGGTTGCCTGCGCAGCAGTTGTTCTCCCACCGTTTTGCATTATTGAAGGATTGAACGATTCAAAAAAAATGACCGATAAGATGCGGCAAACAACCTTTGATATCATCCGTAAGATTGCCATAAGTTATTCAGTTATTTTGATAGATAATGATGAAATTGACAAAATCAATATTCTCAACGCAACCATGAAGGGGATGGCTGAGGCCGTTGAATCGCTTTCAATATCTCCAAATCATGTCCTCATTGACGGGAATCGTGTCCCAAAGAGTCTTCCCGGAGCCGAACCTGTAATCAAAGGCGATTCGATATCCGCTTCGATCGCGGCAGCGTCAGTTTTGGCAAAGGTAACGCGGGATCGGTATATGCTTGAGATGGACCGAATTTATCCCAACTATTGTTTTGCACAACACAAAGGTTACCCAACAAAACTACACTATGAGCTTATAGACCGATACGGAATTACAAAGATTCATCGCAAAAGCTTCTTAAA
Organism: uncultured Oscillospiraceae bacterium; assembly: GCA_964530485.1. Lineage (GTDB taxonomy): Bacteria > Bacillota > Clostridia > Oscillospirales > Ruminococcaceae > WRIP01. Next base: position 5,111 of record CAZGYK010000107.1, on the reverse strand, counting down.
GGGGAGAATCAAGTGAACACCGGTAAAGCCGGAGAGGAATGCGCCGCTAGTTTCTTGGTATCCAAAGGATTTCACGTTATCACAAAGAACTACCATAGCCGGTATGGAGAGATTGACCTAATTGCCGTCGGCTTTGGGTTCCTCATTTTTGTTGAAGTGAAGACGCGAAAGCCAAATTCACTTGTCGGCGCTCTTGAAAGTGTATCACCTCAAAAAATTCAACGAATTCAAAAAACAGCAGAACAATACTTGAGCGAAAACCCAACAGATCTTCAACCAAGATACGATGTAATTGCCGTCGTAATTGATAAATCGAATTACTATGTTGATTCTCATATAGAAAATGCATTCTAAGGAGTTCTCATGCCGTATTGCAGCACCAGAAATAACAATCTGTCGATGACCGCCAGCGAGGTGGTTGTAAAGGGCCTTTCAGAAGAGGGAGGGCTTTTCCTTCCATCGTTCATCCCAAAACAGTCTGACGCGGAAATACGCTCTCTAGAGTCCCTTCAGTACCACGAAATTGCTGCTCGGATTCTTTCACTATATTTTCCAGAAATATCTTCTGATATCATGCTCCAGTTAACTACGAAGTCGTATGGCGTTAACTTTTCGTTTGAGCCGGCTCCAGTTAAAGCGCTATCGGATTCGCTCTTTTCTACGGAGCTCTGGCATGGACCAACCCTTGCTTTCAAAGATATTGCGCTTCAATTGATGCCGAATCTATTTCTTGAAGCGAAAAAACAGACAGGAACCGACGGACAAACCTTGATTCTTGTTGCAACATCCGGGGATACGGGGAAAGCAGCGCTAGAAGGGTATAAAGATATCGACGGTATCAGTCTTATGGTCTTTTACCCTCGTGACGGTGTTAGCGAAATTCAAAGACTCCAGATGGCAACGCAACCAGGAAACAATGTCTTTGTTGCAGCTTTAGAGGGAAACTTTGATGACGCTCAGCGCGCCGTTAAATCCCTGATGACTGATGATTCAATAATTGATGAGCTCCATTCCAAAAACATTCGATTTAGCAGCGCAAACTCCATTAACTGGGGACGCCTTGCGCCGCAGATTGTCTATTATTTTACTTCCTACCTCAATCTTACACAGGACGGCTTCATTCGTTATGGGGATCCTGTTAACTTTGCTGTGCCAAGTGGAAACTTCGGAAATATCACCGCCGGATTGTTTGGCAATACAGTAAAACAAAACGCATCAATATCAGGAGCGGAAGTCGGCTGTCAAGGTGAGGTCGGTGTCGCCTGTGCCATGGCCGCCGCTGCTGCTGCACAACTCTTTGGCGG
>CAZGYK010000107.1:0-3797 GCA_964530485.1 uncultured Oscillospiraceae bacterium | reverse complement strand
AAAGAAATGGGACTTCCTATCGGCCGCTTGATCTGTGCCTCAAATCAGAATGATGTTCTGACCGACTTTATTCGGTCTGGCGAATATCGCTCAAATCGACCATTCCATACAACAATCTCTCCCTCAATGGATATTCTTGTTTCGAGCAATGTTGAACGACTTGTTTATCTCCTTTCGGGAAGAAATGATCAACGAACCGCTGAGCTTTATCATCAGCTAAAGAATAAGAACGTGTTTTCCTTGAATAAAGAAGAACACGGGAAATTATTGTCGTGCTTTAGCGCATATTCCTGTAATGACCAAACGACAAAGAAACGGATCAAAGACACATACGAAAAATATCGATACCTCATTGATCCACATACCGCTGTCGCTTTTGAAGCGGTTGAATCCTACCGAAGAGAAACCAATGATCAGACGCCGACCGTTGTGCTTTCGACAGCAAGCCCGTTCAAATTCGCCGGAAGCGTCCTCTGTTCTCTTGGGCTGCCTCTTCTTGACGGATTTGAAGCTCTCACATCGCTATCTGATTTTACAGAAATTCCAGTTCCGAACCGCCTCGCCTCACTTAAAGATCTTCCGATCAGATTTAATGACAGCTATGCAGTCAGCGATCAGAAACAGGCGCTTCTTAAGTTTATCGCCTCAATAAAATAATCTTAGGGGACATATGGCTCTTTATACCATTGCAGATCTGCATCTCTCTTTTTCTGAAGACAAGCCAATGGATATCTTCGAGGGATGGTCAGATTATCAAGAACGGTTGAATAACAATTGGCGGAATCGGATCACCGAAGATGACGTTATCGTGGTACCGGGGGATCTTTCGTGGGCGATGTCTCTTGATAAGGCATATGAGGATTTCGCTTTTCTTGAGAGCCTCCCAGGGAAAAAGATCCTTCTAAAAGGCAATCATGATTACTGGTGGTCTACCGTGACGAAGATTGAATTGTGGCTCGAAAGCCATGACTTCCGCTCGATATCGCTTCTCTTTAACAACAGCCATCTTTATGGAAATATCGCGATAGCGGGAACGCGCGGATGGGTTCAGGAAACCGGAAATCCCGATAACGAGAAAATCTATCAGCGAGAGCTTGGCCGCCTTCGACTGTCCTTAGTAGATGCGATTAAAAAAGATCCGGAAGAAATTCTTGTTTTTCTTCATTATCCACCTATTTATTCCAACTATCGTCAGGACGAAGTCATCGATATTCTCCGCGAATTCAATGTCAAACGGTGTTATTTTGGACATGTCCACGGGAAGAGTATCAACTATGCAATCAACGGGGAAGTAGACGGAATCTTCTATAAACTTGTATCGTCTGACTATCTCCAGTTCTCTCCGTATTTTATTCTTAATTAGTCTATAGTTTTTTAGACACAACTGTGCTATAATATTTTGGTATTTGATTTTCTTGGAGGAAGAGTAATGACACTGACAGAACAGAAAAAAACCGATGACGGCAGAATCGAGTTGTATGTAACCATTGAAGCAAAAACAATGGCGGAAGCCGCAGAAAAAGAGTATCAAAAAAAGAAGAGCCGTCTGACAGTTCAGGGCTTCCGTAAAGGGAAAGCACCTCGTGCTGTGATCGAAAAGATGTACGGCGGAAATTTCTTTTTTGACGAAGCACTCAATGAGATGATTCAGGATGTCTATACCTTCGCGCTAAACGAATCCGGCGTTGATGTAATCGATCAGCCACGTGTTACAGCTGATGAAGTTACGAAAGACAGTGATATTAAAGTTGTCTTTTCAGTGCTTCCGCGTCCTGAGCTTACTGTTAAGAAATATAAGGGATTGAAAGCCTCAAGACATGTCCATCCTGTTGAAGATAGCGACATTGAATATGAATTGAATCAGATGCTTGAGAAAAACTCCCGCCTCGTTACGGTAGATGATCGCGCAGCTGAGCTCGACGATATCACGGTTATTGACTTTGAAGGGTTCGTTGATGACGTTGCATTTGAGGGTGGAAAAGGCGAAAACTATAGCCTAACGCTTGGCTCCGGCCAGTTTATTCCTGGTTTTGAGGAACAGGTTATCGGACATAAAACTGGTGAAGAGTTTGATATCAGCGTTTCTTTCCCGAAAGACTACGGCGCGGAGAATCTCGCTGGAAAAGATGCAATTTTCAAAATCAAACTCAACGAAATCCGCAAAAAGGAACTCCCTGCGCTCGATGATGAGTTTGCAAAAGATGTCAGCGAGTTTGATACACTGGATGAATTAAAGAAAAGCATTCATGAACGCATCGAGAACGATCGAAAAGAAGAGTCTGAACTCGGGATCGAGAATCAGCTTGGCGATTTGCTAGCTGAAGAACTCGAGGGAGAAGTCCCCGACGTTATGATCGAATCGAGAATTGATGATCTTGTACGTGACTTTTCATATCGTATGGGCGCCCAGGGCCTTGATATCAATTCTTACCTAAAATATACCGGTCAGGACATGGTTGCTTTCCGCCAGGGCTTCAAAGAGAATGCTGAAAAGCAGGTTAAGGTACGCCTCGCGTTGGAAGCGGTCGTTCGCGCCGAGAAAATTTCGGTACTTGACGAAGATGTTGAAGCTGAGTATGCGAAGATGGCAGAGAATTACAAGATGGAAATCGAGAAGATCAAAGAAATGCTTCCGATAATCGACCTGAAAAAAGATCTCGAAGCGAATAAGGCGCTTGATTTCGTTAAGAACAACGCAAAAATCACCGATGACGTCCACAGCATCCATGAACATGATGACGAGAATGTTGTAGACTAACATAGTTAATTAGGATCAGGAAGATTTCAAAAATGTGCGGATCATCCGCGCTCTAAGCGGACAAAACATTTTGGAGGTCATAACATTATGAGTTTAGTACCAATGGTAGTTGAACAAACCAGCAGGGGAGAACGTTCTTACGATATTTATTCCCGTCTGCTCAACGACCGCATTATCATGCTTTCCGAAGAAGTCAACGACGTAACGGCCAGTTTAGTCGTTGCCCAGCTCCTCTATCTTGAGGGACAGGATCCAACGAAAGACATCAACCTTTATATCAATAGCCCCGGTGGCTCTATTACCTCGGGCATGGCGATTTACGACACGATGAACTACATCAAATGTGATGTCTCGACAATTTGTATTGGTATGGCTGCGTCGATGGGAGCTTTCCTTCTGGCTGCTGGGGCAAAGGGAAAACGCTTTGCGCTTCCCAATAGCGAAATCATGATCCATCAACCGTCTGGCGGAACGCAGGGACAGGCCAGCGACATGAAAATACATGCAGAGCGCATTATCAAGGTTCGCGAAAACATCAACCATATTCTCGCGGACAAAACCGGACAATCATTTGAAGTCATTGAACGCGATACTGAGCGAGACAACTTTATGTCAGCTCCGGAAGCGAAAGAATACGGCATTATTGATGAAGTGATCGACAAACGATAGAACGCTAATACATGTTCCGGTTACGCGAGTAGCCGGAACATTGTAGCAACTATGATACTCGGAGAATCTATGTCAAATAAAAAAACACTTTACTGTGCCTTTTGTGGAAAAAGTCAAGATCAGGTATCAAGGATGTTGGTTGGACCCAACGTCTACATTTGTAATGAATGCGTATCGCTTTGTTACTCATTGTTAGATGAAGATGACCTGTCAATTTCTGATATCGACCGGAAAAGTCCGGTAAAAAAAGCAAAATCCCAGCAAGATGAATTTCAACTTTTACGTCCGAGGCAAATCAAAGAAATCTTAGATGAGTATGTTATTGGCCAGGAAGACGCGAAAGTCGTGCTCTCTGTCTCTGTTTATAACC
>CAZGYK010000106.1:0-5929 GCA_964530485.1 uncultured Oscillospiraceae bacterium | reverse complement strand
GAGCAATATTCGTCGACAACGCCGGATAATCTGTATCAGGCGGAACCTGACGTCTACCAAAATGAGGGCGCGGCGTACCAAAATATTCCACAGCAGGATTCAAGCTTAACGGCTGAACCGGCAGGATTCTGGAAAGTGCCGGAACCGGTCGCCGATATCGACGGTTTTTCGATGTCACAATCGTTAGAGCAATATTTGTCGCCGCCGCAGGATGTTCAGTATCAGGCGGAACCTGACGTCTACCCAAATGAGGGCGCGGCGTATCAAGATCTTCTACAGCAAGATTCAAGCTTAACGACTGAACAGGCCGATTTTTTGAAACCGCAGGAACCGGTCTCCGACATCGACGGTTTTTCGATGCCGCAACCGTTAGAGCAGTATTCGTCGACAACGCCGGATAATCTGTATCACGCGGAACCTGACGCCTACCAGGATGAGGACGTGGCGTATCAAGATATTCCACAGCAGGATCCAGTTTTTTCGGATGTGCCATCTGATGCGTTCCAACAGGGGGAGCCGGATTCAATAACGGACGGGGATGTTCCTGAGGCTTACGAGCAAGGGGATGTCGCGGACGGGACGCAAGCTTATTCGGAAAGCGAATTGGTTGAAACAAAGCCGTCAGAGCCGATGTTCAGCGACGCAACGTTTGAATTCGACGAGGTCGGAAGCAGAATCCAGGCAGGGATGATAGTTTCGGAAATGCAGGCAAGCTATTCGGAGAACAATCTGTTTCCCTATGAAGAAGAGAGCTACCTGAGTTTTGAAGGACTTACCTCGATTTACAACATGAAATTCAATGACGGGAGTTCCCGTCCGCTCTATCAGGATCTGACAATTTCCGTTCCGCGTGGAAGTTTTACGGCTTTCGTATGTCCGACACCGCTTGATGTTCATGCTCTTCTTCGCGCTACCAAAAACCGCGCCGGGATTAAAGACGGACATATCATTGTCAATGGACGGGAAAGCGAAGAGAGCCCGAACCTTCTTTATATTGAAAATGACAGCATGATTACCTATGGAATGCCTGCGCTTCAATTTTTGATGCTTTGCCTGAGCGAGGTGAAGGACAGGCCTTCCGCGAAGCAGGAAAAATTGTTCCGCGTTTTAGAAGGGGTTGGGCTGTCGCAGATCGCCCTCGTTGATACGAAGCTCCTGACAAAACTGCAGCGGATAGCGCTTCTTCTGATTACGGTTGCGATGAGCAACCTGATCGATGGAGTTGTTCTCAATCCCAACAGGCTGCCAATCGACATGGCGGATGAATTTTCCCTGCGCAAGATTTTCGAATTGCTTTACCGTACCGGAAAAACGGTATTGTTTGTCGGGAACAACCTGATTCTGACCGAATGTGTAGCGAACAGAATTGTTGTTTTAAAGGACGGCAAGCTTACGTTTGATGGCGGATTCAAGGATTTTGTTGAAGAAAATTGTGATACGGGATTCTCCTTCGTATGCGACGATACCGAGTTTATCATGAAACTTCGCGAAATGTATGCTGACGCGAAATATGAGAAGCGAAACGACTATGTCGTTGTTAGCTATACAGGTGACAACCCGGATTATCTGGCTGAGATTGTTGCCGAAGTTTTGGATTATGGAGTCAGCCCACGCAGTATTGTTACGCGCAAAAAGTCCTTTGGACGCGCTGTTGAGAGGATGGTGGGCGACGAATGATTTTTAAGAGCGGATACCGCCGGTTTCTAGCCTCCAAACAAATCAGAAGCGGAGGTCTGACCTTTTTTAAGAGCGTGATCTGGGCGGTCGTATCAACAGTTCTAACACTTGCGGCATACTTTGGGATTTTACTTTTAACGAGAGAGGACAGCGGGAGCATCCCTCAGTTCTTCTATACAACATACTTCGGACTACTCTATCTCTATACAATTATCAATCTTGCGGTGATTCTGGTTGTGTTGCTTGTAGATATTCCATTCGTTTGTTTTCCTGAGATTTCGACGAATCGCTGGAACTTGATGACGAGTATGGGAATCCCGATTTCAGGACTGGTCGGAAGCAAGATTACTTCGTCGATCTATGCGCTGGTCCGCCAGTATCTGATGGGGTATCTCTTGGTCGGTGGCTGCTGCTTTTTGATGAAGCTTCCGTTTTCGCTGAATTATTTGATTTCTTTATTTTTAATTGGGGTTATTGATCTGATTTTATTCATGATGATTGCGATGGCGATCTCCGTTTTTTCGAAGCGGATGAGTTCGGCGCGGTCTTATCTCTTTATTGCATTTCTTGCGGTTCAGGTACTGCTGGTCTATTTTGGGTTTTATCACAACAATGCGTTCCAGGCCGATGTCCTGATTCGGATGTTTTCGCTTGAGCTGCCAAGTTATCTCACGGTTTCGGCGATTGTTATCGTTGCTTGTTATGCGGTTATTCTGTTTGTAGCCCGCAGCCGTTCTCACTACCAGGAACTCATGCCGCTCGGCGTTTTCGACATTAAGCCTCTGGTGACCGGGGGAGAAACCGAGCTGTTCATGACGGATGGTCTTCGGCATACGACAATTCTTGATACCGACGTTCTCAAAGATGAACGCGCTGCGCCGCCGCCGATTGTTGAAAAGCCGGATGTTTCGGCTGTTGATGAACAGGTTGCGTTTCCATACGGACTGTTTATTATTTTCTTACTAATCATGGCGGTGATATTCCTTGGAATACTCTTTGTTGCAATTGTCGTTCCCTCTATCATGCCAAAGCTTGGTGTGCTGGTCGGGGAAGGACTTGCCGCAAGTCTTGTTACGGCAGGAGGTAAAATTGTGACAGGCGCCCTTGCTATTGTTGCTCTCGCGCTAATTATGGCATTGATGGCATTGAGAAAAATAAGCAAACAAAAAAAATAACAGGCGCGCGCCTGCTTTCGATCTCTTATAAAAAGCCCGGTTATACCGGGCTTTTTTCGAGCCACTGTTTAACATACCGCAACAAAATCGGCTGGATATCGGGATAGGTAAGCGTATCCGGCTCCTCTTCGAAGAAATGAATCGAAGAAATCTCCGAATACGGAGGTAGAGGGCCGATCTCGTTGATGCTGGCGAAACAGAGAAGTCCGGATCCGGACGCGTCGCCTTCAACGCAGTAGACGGATATCGGAAAGAGGCGGTAATCGGTTGCCCCGGTTTCTTCAAACAGCTCACGGCGAGCTGTTTCTTCGATTCGTTCTTCGGGTTCCCTTCTTCCACCGGGAATCTCGAAGGTGTTTCGATTCTTATGTCTACAATAGATCCATTTTCCCTTGTATTGGCTGACGATCACCGCGTATTTCAGCGAGGAGTCATCTGCTGCTTCGATTTCAACGAATTTGACTGTATTCATAGCAACCTCTGAAGAAGAATCCAGAACACGATAATAAGACTTATTCGTCGTACTTGCTAAAAGAGTTTTCCGTTGCTTCTCCGGATTCCGAAACTGATTCCTTTACAAGTTCTTGGAACTGCTTTTTTACAGCTTCAGGGTTTTCAATGTCGAAAAAGGCTGTAGGAACCGGGAGCGGGTAATTGGACCAGTTATTGGCTGAATTGAGGATACGAGGGTCAGCAAATTTGCCTTCCGAAAAAAGCAAACTGCCTGTTCCGTCCTTGTTCGGGCTTACCGTACAACTTTTCAGCGATGAAAGGGAGACCGGTGCAATTTTTTTACGGGAGCCATCCTTTTTTACCAAAATCATAAGAATCCTACTGTCGGTGAGCCCGTAATAGGTTCTTTCGCGTTGACCTTGTTTGATGAATAACTTGACCACGGTTGTATAGATTACATACAGTGTCGCCGCAATAGCAAAGATCTCCATAAGCGTTCCGACTTCCGCTTTTGTAAGCCAGTAGTAGGCAAAAAATCCGATCAGCAGAAGTGATGCGGGAATTCGGATGAGTTCGTTTTTTGTGACAAACTTTTTTGTTGGTTTGCCGCTCCAAAGGAGCTGTTCGTCCTCTTTGAGTTCGCGTTTCAGAATGTCTTCGCCAGTCATTGTCATGTTGATGGAGTCTCCTTCACATTATTTGTGGGTGCGTTTTCTTTTCGTTCGCCGGGTCTTTTTTCCTTTTTTTTGAGAACGGTTAACCAATACGAGGATGTAATAGAGGTAGAAAAGAACCAATCCGACGATGACGGCGTAGATAATATAAGCGACCCGGGAGGTCAGGATTGCGGTCATTTTTTCCATAACCATTACGAACCAGCTATATTCAACTTCTTCGCGGGAGATCAATTTGACTTCGCCGAGATAAATGTTGTCGGAATAGACTTTCGCGGTTCCGATTTCTTGCCCAAAAGCAATTGGGGCCTCAATTGATTCCGGAGCGTCGATGTCATAGCGGATAACGGGCTCAAGACCGCTATTCTTATTGATGACCGCCGACAGCTGGCCTTCGGGGTAAAGCACCAGGGAATCGCGTTTTGAAGCATAATGGAGCCCGATTTCGGTAACGACGGTATCCGGATTGATGACATTGAGAACTTTCGCGTTCTCAAACATCCAATCGTAAATAATCCGCGTTTCGTTAAAGACAGAGCGCCCTTCCGCCCAGAATACATCGGTAAATTCAAACGGACACCCCATCAGAACCAGACAATAGGAAGTCCCGTTTTTTTCCGCAGTAGAGACAAGGCAGCGTCCGGATTCGTCTATCGTTCCGGTCTTAACGCCCCGGATGTAGGAGGTATAGTAGCCACTGTTCGGATCCTGCATCAAAATTGTTGTTGCGAGAACCTTCTCGTCGCTTTTGTTGGTCGGAGGAATGGTGTAGCGGTCTTGGCTTGCGATATCTAGAAAACCCGGTATCGAAAGGGCCCATTTGGTAATTTTATAAAGGTCTTCAGCTGTCGTATAGTGGTCTTCGTTAAACAGCCCGTGTGGGTTGACAAAATGAGTGTCGCGGCAGCCAAGCGACTTGGCCTTTTCGTTCATCAGGTCGATAAAATCCTGTCCACCGAAATAGGCAGCAACGCCTGAAGCAGCTTCGTTTGCAGACTGGAGCAATAGGCAGTAGACGAGCTGTTCCATCGTTAGCTCTTCGCCGCCTTTAAGGTCGGCGTGGGTGATGTTGATTCCCTGAAACTCGGCCCAGAGGTCCTCCGGGAGGGTGACGATCGTATTTTTTGGATCGTCACAGAGCGTAAGCGCAAGCGCGGCAGTCATAATTTTAGTCGTCGAGGCAGGGGAGACGCGGGTTCCGGCATTGTTCTGATAGATCACCCGACCGGAGTCGAGGTTGACAAGATATGTCGCGTTCGCAAAGAGCCGAAGATCCCCCGCAAAATCCAGATCGCTTGCCGAAGCTGAGTCGTTTGCTTCCGGCGCGGTCGCTTCCGCAGCTGTTGACTCTGAAGCAGTCGTGGTTTCTTCCTTTGTAAGCTCTGCCGATTGAACTGAAAAGGAAAACGAATAAATTGTAAATATGACCAGAAGAAGTGCGATTACTCTTTTCATGGGTCCCTCATATATTGGATGTTCAAAAAAATGCTACGGTCATTATACCAATTCACATCAAAAAAGCCAAACTAAAACCGCCACGAGAACAAAATGGTTTTATCCAATAGATTCTCGGACGGGGTAAATTTCATGGTGCTAGCGGAAGAGCGACTTGATTAAAAAGAAGAGAAGTGGCAGAAAAATCGATGGAAGCATATTTGATATTTTAATTTTCGTGGTTTTGAGCATATTGAGAGAAAGACCAATAATCAAAACCGATCCAATCAAAGACATTTCTGAAATAACGGTTTCGGTTAAGTATGGTGAAAGTACCGAGGCAAGAAGGGTTATCAGTCCTTGATAAATACCGACGGTAACGGCGGAAAACAAGACGCCAAAGCCGAGGGTTGAGGCGAAAACCATGGCTGAAATACAATCTAGCGCAGATTTGGCGAACAGAATTGAATGGTCGCCGGATATGCCGTCTTCAAGCGAGCCGACAACCGCCATAGC
>CAZGYK010000105.1:0-5966 GCA_964530485.1 uncultured Oscillospiraceae bacterium | reverse complement strand
CCGACAACGCACGATGCGATAGCATCGAATTCTGCGCCTTGCCCGGTTGTCGAGGCGTTCGCCGCATTGTTACGCGCAGCTTCGAGGTAACCGGCTATTGAATAGAACATACCTGCGAGCATGTAGACAATGATCTGCGTCTTGACGGTGTTGATACCAGAAACTCTTGCCGCTTCAATGTTACCGCCCATCGCATAAAGGTTTTTACCAAACCTAGTATACGACATGACAATATGGCAGACCACCAGAAGCGCGAGAGCGATGACCAGAATGTAGGGAATACCCTTCATCGGATCAAAGAACGAACCTGTACCCAATTTTTTATACGGCTCAATAAATGTTCCGATCGGCTGTCCGTTGTTTGGTTCGCTCTGATAATGCAGGAAGTTCAATCCGTAAACTGTAAGCTGAACACCCAAGGTCCCGATAAACGCGGGGACTCTGAGAACTGCTACAATAAAACCATTTGCCAATCCAAACATCATACCTACCGCCATACAGATAAGAAGCGGAACCCAAATGAAATTATCTGAGACTACAAACCAAGCATGCATTTTTGTAGGATAGGAAGCAATCTGCAACAGCGAGCCTGCAAGAACCGCAGAGAATCCCAAAATACGACCGCCTGAAAGGTCGGCGTTACCTGAGAGTATAACAAACATTACGCCCAACGCCATAATAAGACGAGTAGACGATTGGAAAAGAATGTTACGGAACGCTGTCCATGACAAAAACTTTGGGTCAGCGATTGTGATAATAATCATTATCACAAAGAAAATCATATAAATACTGTTGTTAATAAGAAATTTCTTTAAATTAAAAGGCTTTTTTTCCTTAGTCATGGCTCATTCCTCCCACTTTGCTCGCATATTCCATAATTTTGGTTTCGATCTTATCCTCACCTTCGAGAATACCTGAAACTTGACCCTCACACATAACCATGATGCGGTCACTCATAGCCATAAGCTCCGGCAACTCTGAGGAAATCATGATGATCGCCTTGCCCTGTTTCGCAAGATCCAGCATGATGTTATAGATCTCGTATTTTGCGCCGACGTCAATGCCTCGCGTGGGTTCGTCCAAAATGAGGATATCCGGTTTGTTCATCAGCCAACGAGAAATAATAACTTTCTGCTGGTTACCGCCAGAAAGATCACGAATAAGTGTTTTAAGCGATGGGGTTTTAATGCTCAAAGCTTCTACATACTGTTCAGAATCCGCCCGAATATCTTTGAGTCTTAAAAACCCAAACGAGCCTGTATACTGTGGAAGACTGGCGACAACAACGTTATCAAGAACCGGAAGACCCGGGAAAATACCGGTAGCGCGCCTCTCTTCAGTAACCAATCCCATACCAGCGCTTATTGCATCACGGGCATGCTTTATTGTCTTCTTTTCGCCATTGATAAAGACTTCGCCAGATTTGATAGAGCGATCTCCAAAGACTGCTTCAAGCAATTCGGTACGCTGTGCCCCAACGAGACCACCAATTCCGAATATTTCGCCCTTACGCACAGAGAACGAACAGTCTTTGAAAGAGTTTTCATAAGCAGAGGTAAAATCTTTAACCTCTAAAAGAACATCTCCCGGAACGTTATCTTTTTCCGGGAACCAGTTGGTCATTTCGCGTCCCACCATGTTGTTAACGATCTCCGACTCGGTAAGCTCGCTCGCGTCCCATGTTCCAACATTTTTGCCATCGCGCATTATTGTTACTTCATCAGAAATCTGAAGAATCTCGTCTATTTTATGTGAAATGTAAACGATCGCAACGCCTTGCGCCGTCAGGTTCCGTATAATATCAAAAAGAAGCATCGTCTCAGTTTTCGTAAGAGATGAGGTCGGCTCGTCCATAATAATTATTTTCGCGCCGTACGATACGCTTCTTGCAATATCACAAAGCTGGATAATTGAGGCCGATACTTCCATCGCTTGTGTGCGCGGATCAATATTGTCAAGATGCAGGTCATCAAAAAGTTTTTGGGTATCATCATACAACTTCTTGTGATCTACAATTGGCAACCCCAAAATCCGTTTTACCGGAATTCTGCCAACCCAGATATTTTCCGCCAAGCTGCGGCGCAATATTGGGTTAAGCTCCTGATGTATCATTGAAATGCCATGTTTAAGTCCTTCAAGCGCACTTGAAAACTTAACCTGCTCGCCTTCGAGAATAATCTCTCCCTCATCGGCGTCGTAGAGGCCGAAAGTGCATTTCATCAACGTGGACTTCCCCGCACCATTCTCGCCCATAAGCGAGTGAACTGTACCCTTTTTGAGCGTGAACGAAACATCGTCGAGAGCCTTTACGCCCGGAAATGACTTACTGATATTCTTTAACTCTAGAATAACATCGTGTTCAGGCATATTTCTCCTTTCTCAAAATGAAGAAGAGAGTATCCCAGAGTGCGGAATTACCGCCTAATTAAGAGGGGATACTCTCTGGTCATTTTTACAGACTAGACTATTATACTATTGGTCCCAAATCTGCAGGGATATTGGACTTGTTGATCTCTTTGTAATGGGTAAAGATGAATCCATTCTCGTCAACTTCGAGGTTGAGACCTGGCATCCAGTCCGCAACTGCGTTCAGGTTAGCAGTATTGACTTCTTTGCCTTCCTGGAACAGTTTGCAGATACCAATAACAGCACCGCCCATGGCGATGGGGTCGTTGAGGGATGTAGCAAGCATTGTTCCGTCCGCGATGGCTTCCTGGCCGACAACTGTTGCGTCAACGCCGAGCACCGGGATATAAACGCCGCCTTCTTTAAAGAAGCCTGCACCCTTCAGCGCTTCGATGGCGCCGAGAGACATGTCGTCGTTAGAGGTGAAGACATATTCGATCTTGTCGCTATTCGCAGCAACGATAGCGCTCATAACGTCCTGAGCTTCCGCTCTGTTGTAGTTAGCTGTCTGGTTCGCAACTTCGTTAAGCTTAATGCCAGCTTCTACGAGAACGCCTTTGCACTTGTGGACATCGCACCATTCGCCAACGGAGTGAGCCATACGCTCTGTGTTGTGAATGTGACCAAGTGAACCCTGGAGATAGACATAGTCCATGACGCCGTCGCCATTGCGGTCGGAGTCTTTGTTTTCGTTCCAATACTTAAGAGCTGCCTGACCCATAACAACACCAGACTCATGGGCTGCAGAACCTACGAAGAAGACTTTGCCCTTATATTTCTGCATAATATCAAGGCTCGGCTCGTTTCCGTTCCACATGATAACAGGAATTCCGGCTGTTGCGAACTTCTCGATGATAACGTCCGGTTCAAACGCAGCGTCGTTTGTCGCGACAACATCAACACCCTGGGTGATGAGCATGTCATGGATGTTGGTCATTTCTGTGGTGTCGTTCTTTGCGTCATAAGAAGTAAGGTCCATTCCTCCAAGAGCAGGAGCAAAGGCTTCAATGTTACGACGGCAGTTGGTCAAAAAAGTATCCGAGAACTGAGAAAATACAACGGCGACTTTGAAGTCATTTGCCGCTGGCTTTGTGGCTTCCGCACCCGTGGTCGCTTCCGCGCCAGTGGTGACTTCTGCCCCTGTGGTGGTTTGGCTTCCGCCGCCGCAAGCTACTAGCGAGACAGCCAGCATCAGAACCAAAACAATTGCTAAGACTTTTTTCATGTTTTCCTTCCCTTCGTTGAATACATAATTGTTCCAGAATAACCCTCAAAAAACTTTCCTAGGCAAAAGAAATTCAATATTGAGGACTACTCTGTGACAAAACAATAATACACGAGCTAATAGATTATTTCAAGATAAGTTACAATTATGTCATCAAAATCGTCATAATTGACAAATTTGGACGCAATATATGTCATTCTGACCAATTACAAAGTTCCCAATTTTTACATATAATCTCAGGCAAATATTAGGCACATTTCCATAAATGTGGTTAGTTTTGATGTAAAGGTGTCCAATGTTACCTAAAAGATAGGGATTCTGGCGTTATGACATTTACTTAAAACGATCCCCCTGATATCGCCAGACAAATATCAGGGGGAATGTCCTATCATATTTAGCGATATAGTACTCAAGGCAAATCCACACGCTGTTTTAGACGTATTTTTTCACACTTTGCGAACCTAAAAGACGAGACATTCGAGCCAAAGGAACCTATTTTACGAGTTCCGCCATCTCAGCTTCGTTTTCAACAATACGGAAAACCATATCATTATTAAAGGTTCTGCCGGGGAGCATACAGACAACATGCGCCTCTGCATTGTTTACGGGGAACTGGGAGCCGTGGACAACCATCGGATTGAGTTTGACGAAGGTTCCCTTCGGTACGAGGAAGCTCTCAAGTTTATCAACCGTCAATTCTCCCCTTCCCGGGATACCGACGAAGATCAGGATATCGTCGTCCAACGGAAGCAGGCCTTCGCAGGTATACTTATGGTATTCAAGGAAGCTGACAACGTTCTTCTCTTTTTTCTTGATGTGGCACATGGAAATTGTCGGAAGGTTTCCGGCCGGATTAAAGTCGAGGGCAACAAGATCGGCGTAGAAATCGCCTTCGGTAATTACGCGGGACTTCATCTCTTCATTGTTGAACAGGTCCTGGTAAACACCATATTTGCGGAATGCTTCATTGCAGAGCGGCTGGGCTTTGATCGTTCTCATAACTGTTCTCCTTAATTATTTTATTCTTCTTAGGTCCTTTGCCATCTCGCGGAGCATATCCTCCACCTGTGGCGCATAACCTAATCTGTCAAAAGTTCCGTGCACGATCCCCCCATATCGAATGTGTCGGGCCTTTACGCCGGAACGGTTCAGTTTCCGGGATAATTCTTCACATTCCATTCGAAGATAATCGTACTCCGCCGTGATGACGAGCGCTGTCGGAAGTCCGTTCATCGAGGCCGTAATCGGGCTAAGATACGGCTGTGACAGGTCCTCTCCCTTCGGTACATACCATTCGTTCACCAAAGCATTTGCTTTTTGAATCGAAACAATCTGTTCGGAAATATATGGGTCATTGCCCGGATTGTCATAAGCTTTTTCATCAAAATAATAGTATTCACTGTTTTCGTCGGCTATGCGGCTGACCGTTGGGTAAATCAAGCCCATATACGCGATCATGTTCTTTCCCTCGTCACGCGCTCGCATCGCACAAATCAAGGCAAGGTTGCCTCCGGCGCTGTCTCCGGAAACTGCGATCTTGCTAGGATTGATACAAAGCGTATCGACATTCCTATAAACCCATTCGACCGTCTCATAACAGACGTCAAAACCGATTGGGTATGGGTGTTCCGGCGCGAGGGGATAATCGACAGAGATCACGACGCTTCCGGACAGTTCCGCAAGCAATTTACACTGGTTCTCGACGGTTTCTATAGTACCTCCAAAGAATCCTCCTCCGTGAAAAAACACCACACACGGACGATTCTTATCCGTAGATGGAACCTCATATTTGTAAACCGATATCTCTCCATGGGAAGTATTGATTGATATTTCTTTCGCCTTAAGTCCGGAGCTCAGGTTTTTTGTGACCCAACCGAATTGTCTCCGCAGATATTCAAGCTCACTGTATTGTTCCGGGTTTTCCGGACCAAATAGGTGCTCCTCATTCGGAAGAAGCAACGGATTGATTTTAGATCGATTTTTCCGAAAGAAATCACGGGTCATCTTTCCCGTCTCTTCGGTTCGAGGATCCAATTTCCCGTCTACCCTATCGGAACAGTTGCGGATCTCGACCGGCAGGCCATCAACATCGATTTCCTTTGCATTCTTTGAAAGGCTTGTAAGAAGCTGCTTATACTCATTTGTTTCAACATCTTTGGCCTTGTTTTTATCCGAAAAAAATTTAATCACCATAAAAACACAGTACCCGATCATAACAAGACCAATGATGATCATGATATAACCTTTCGGTTCTTTTTGAAACGCTTCGATCACAAGTCCACCCCCATCCTCTATCTGTCTGTATGTGCCGATTTATCTTCGGGAATACGAAGAA
>CAZGYK010000104.1:0-5975 GCA_964530485.1 uncultured Oscillospiraceae bacterium | reverse complement strand
TAAAGCAAATTATTGAGGAGCGGGGATATCAATATTGTATCGTGGAAAATGACGATTTTGGTGACCCACGTATTGTTGCCGCAACAAAGTAAATGAAAAGAATATATGTTTGCCTTTGTCGAAATGACATGATATAATAGACGTAAATTCAAAGGGGATTCTCGAGATAAATTGGTGGAGGAGCAGTATGGCAGACAACAAGTTGGATAACAAACAAAAAGCGATAGAATCGGCGATAGCCCAGATAGAAAAGCAGTTTGGAAAAGGCGCCGTCATGAAGCTCGGGCAGAATGTGAGCATGAACGTCGAGAGCATATCGACAGGGTCACTCTCTCTTGACCTTGCGCTTGGAATCGGCGGCTTACCGCGGGGCAGAATTGTTGAAATCTATGGACCCGAGAGTTCCGGAAAGACAACGGTTGCGCTTCATGTCGTAGCCGAAGCGCAGAAGAACGGCGGCGAGGCCGCGTTTATTGACGTTGAGCATGCGCTTGATCCCGTCTATGCGAAGGCGTTGGGCGTTGATATTGATAATTTGCTGGTGTCCCAGCCGGATACCGGAGAGCAGGCTCTCGAAATTTGCGAGGCTTTGGTTCGTTCGGGCGCCATTGATGTTGTTGTTATCGACTCTGTTGCCGCGATGGTACCCCGCGCAGAGATTGAAGGCGAAATGGGAGACAGCCACGTAGGTATTCAAGCTAGGCTGATGTCTCAGGCGCTCCGGAAGTTGACCGGCATTGTCTCCAAGTCCAACACGATCTGTATCTTTATTAACCAGCTCCGCGAAAAGATCGGGGTTATGTACGGAAATCCGGAAACGACGCCCGGTGGGCGTGCGCTTAAGTTTTACTCCTCGGTTCGTCTCGATGTCCGCCGTATAGAGACGCTAAAAGTCGGAACCGAAATGGTTGGAAACCGCACGCGTGCGAAGGTTGTTAAAAATAAAGTTGCGCCTCCGTTTAAGGAAGGCGAATTCGATATCATGTATGGACAGGGGATTTCCAAAGAAGGCGAAATCCTTGACCTCGCGGTGAAACTCGATATTATCCAGAAATCCGGCGCATGGTTCAACTACGGAGACCAGCGCCTCGGGCAAGGACGCGACAATGTCAAGCGTTATATTATTGAGAATCCCGAGTTTTCCGCCGATATTGAGCGCCAGATTCGCGAAAATGCGGATAAACTGATGGGTTCCAAAAGACCTCCGCTTCGTCCGGCGGCCGGGACTTCCGAAGAAAAGGTTGAAGAAGCTCCCGCCGGTTCGGCAAAAGGCGCCGCGGCTTCGATTGATATTGAGGTTGAATAGCGTTGGATGGACGTGTAATATCGGAAATAAAAGTAACCAAAAAGGGCAGATATGCCTTTTTTTGTGATGGTGAATTTCTGTTTTCAGTAGATGAAGAAGCAATTTTGGAGTATTCACTCCATACGGGAAAGCAACTTCAAGATGAGACGATCCGGGAGCTGAGAGAGAAAGCGGATCTTTCAAAAGCCAAGAACAAGGCATATGACCTATTGTCCCGGCGCGCACATTCTAGGTATGAGCTGTATCAAAAATTAGAACAGCGGTATGATGCGCCGACAGCCAAAGCGGCGGTCGATGAGGCCGAGAGGCTTTCGTATATCGACGACGGCGCGTATGCAAAAGAATGTGTAGAGTCGCTTTTTTCGCGAAAGGGCATGAGCCGGCTAGCCGCAGAACGGTATTTATCCGAGCGCGGAATCGACAAGGATTTGATCGAGGAAGTTCTTTTTGAATATTCTGACGGTGACGAAGAACGAATCAGAGAACTGGTCAGTAAAAAGTATCTTGAAAAGCTGAAACGTCCGGAAGGGTATCGAACAGTTTTTGCGGCGCTCGCGCGGCGCGGGTTTTCTAATACGGATATCCGGACGGCGCTCGAAGAGTATAAAGACAATGAGTGGGCGGGAGAAGAGTAATGGCAAGGATTTGCATCGTATCACTGGGATGCGACAAAAATCGAATTGATGCGGAGATCATCGCGAAAAAACTAGAAGATGTCGGACATGTTCTGGTAAACGACCCCGACGGAAGTGATCTCGTAATCGTCAATACCTGCGGGTTTATTGAGTCTTCAAAAAAAGAGTCGATCGATACCATTTTCGAGATGGTGCGCCGGAAAGAGGATGAGGAAAGCCCGGTTGCGGTTGTTGCGGTTACGGGATGTCTCGCCGAGCGATACCGCGAAGAGCTTGCCGATCTGGTTCCGGAGGCGGATGTCGTCATTGGGATCGGCGAAAATGATCGGATTACAAGTATTATCGATAACGCGCTTCAAGGAGAACGAATCGTTCGATTTGGAAAGAAAGAAGATCTACCGATAGACGGAGGGCGGATTCTTTCTACCCCCGGCCACTACGCTTACCTGAAAATCGCTGAAGGATGTTCAAATCACTGTACCTATTGCGCGATTCCGTCGATTCGCGGCCGATTTCGAAGCAGAAATCCCGACAGTATCGTTTCGGAGGCCGGAGAGTTGGTTCAGAACGGCGTAAAAGAGCTAATTCTTGTTGCTCAGGATACGACGGTATACGGAAGGGATCTAGCAAAAGAATCCAGTCTTTCCGAACTGTTAGAGCGGCTGGCAAAACTGGATGGACTTTGGAAAATTCGGATTTTATATGCCTATCCGGACAATATTACCGATGAACTAATTGACACGATCGCAAAAGAGCCAAAGGTCGCGAAGTATCTCGATATTCCATTCCAACATGCGGACGGCGATGTGCTTCGGCGGATGGGGCGGTTTGGCGATCAGGAAACGTTGCTTTCGCTTGTTCATAAACTGCGAAATGCGGTTCCGGGCATCGTTCTTCGATCGAGCTTTATAGCCGGTTTTCCGGGAGAAAGCGAGGAACAGTTCCACACGCTTCTCTCGTTTCTTGGCGAAGCGAGAATTGACCGTGCTGGTTGTTTTGCCTATTCCAAAGAGGAAGGAACGCCGGCATCCAGGCTTAAAGGCCAGGTTCCGGAAAAGACGAAGCTGGAGCGTTCAGATGCTTTTATGGAACGCCAGACATCAATTCTTGCAGAAAAGCAAAAGGCGATGGTTGGGAGAACGTTCGAGGCAGTTTGTGATGGGTTTGATGCTGAAACCGGGATGTACGTTGCTAGGACTGAGTATGATGCGCCCGAAGTAGATACGATTCTCTATGTCGATTCAAAAGCAAAGATCAAGCCCGGGACGATTCTAAGGGTTAAGGTCCAAGATGCGGACTTATTTGATCTTTTTGGCGTTTTAGACGATTCCAATTGACCGATAGACGCTTTACGGCTTATAATGATTAAGAACAACTCTTTTATTCTCTTTTGGATGGTATGTCATGAATATTGCGAACAAATTGACTCTTGCAAGAGTCGTCATGGTACCGATCTTCCTGCTGTTGCTGTATCTCCCAATCCCACTCAATTTTTTGTGGGCTCTTCTCGTATTTATAGCTGCTGCGCTGACCGACCTCTATGACGGAAGGCTCGCGAGAAAATACGGGCTCGTCACCGATTTTGGGAAATTCTTAGATCCGGTAGCCGACAAAATACTTGTTCTTGCCGCAGTAACTGCATTTATTGGGTTCGGGCTGGCTCATCCGGTCGCGGTTATCCTTATCAATGCCCGCGAGTTTGTCGTAAGCGGCATCCGCTTGGTCGCGGTATCCGGACAGGGAAAAGTGATAGCTGCAAACTGGTGGGGAAAGGTCAAAACAGCGCTTCAGATGACTGTAATCATTGCTGTCATGACGTTTTATGAGTTTAGTAGGATTATCGGAAGCGAACAATTGATGGAGATCACAGTCAAGGCATCCAATATTCTGATGTGGGTTGTTGCTATTTTTACCGCGTTTTCAGGAGCGGTTTATCTAAAAGAAAACTGGACTATTATTTCAAAAAGCTAGATATTTGGGGGAACCATGGTACTGTACAACACGATGACCAGAAAAAAAGAACTGTTAACGCTTTCAGGGGATCAGCTTAAAATTTATCTCTGCGGGCCGACAGTCTACAATTATATTCATATCGGTAACGCGAGGACGCTTTGTGTATTTGATACGCTCCGCCGTTATCTTGCCTATCGAGGAATTCCGGTTAAGTTTGCGATTAACTTTACCGATGTCGATGACAGAATTATTGACGGAGCCAATCAAGAAGGCGTTCCCGCGATTGAGTATGCGGAACGCTATATCAAAGAATTCAAAACCGACTGTGAAGGGCTGAACGTCCAGCCGCCGGATGTTGCACCTCGGGCAACCGAGAGTATTGATATTATTCTTGATATGATTGCGGACCTGATTGAAAAGGGCTATGCATACGCTACAGAACATGGCGACGTTTATTTCCGGACAAAGAAATTTGACGAATATGGAAAGCTTTCTCACCAGGATGTTGCCGAACTTGAAGAGGGCGTTCGGATCGAAGTAGACGATATCAAAGAAGATCCGATGGACTTTGCACTTTGGAAGGCGGCGAAGCCGGGAGAACCGAGCTGGAATTCCCCATATGGACAAGGGCGTCCGGGCTGGCATATCGAATGTTCAGCGATGACGAAGAAATATCTCGGAGAGACAATCGATATTCATGGCGGGGGTCTTGATTTGGTCTTCCCGCACCACGAGAACGAAATTGCCCAGAGTGAATGCTGCAACGGCGTAGAATTTGTCCGCTACTGGATGCATATTGCGATGTTAAATGTCGAGAACCGGAAAATGAGCAAGTCGCTCGGAAACTTCTTTACGGTTCGGGAAATCAGCGAAGAATACGGATATGAGCCGATGCGGTATTTATTGATCAGCGCTCATTATCGGAGCCAGCTAAACTTTACGCGTGATATTCTAGAGAGCTGTGTTGTATCACTTGAGCGTCTTCGGAACTGCCGCGAAAACCTTGGCCGCTCTATCGTTGCGGCTACGGATGTCGGAGGGAAGGAATTGCTAGAACGCGCCGAAGCACGAAAGGCGCAGTTCATCGAAGCGATGGAAGATGACCTCAATACGGCGGACGCGATTTCAGCGCTCTTCGAATTTGTTCGGGATATTAACAGCGCAGAAGGCCTGTCGAGAGCGACGCTTGAACAGGTTGCGGGAACGTTCGACGAACTGAGCCAGATTCTTGGGATTCTTGGCGAAAAGGCTCTAGAGGAAATTCCTTCGGATGTTCTCAAGATGGCTGAGGATCGCCAGCTTGCGCGGGCAAACAAGGATTTTAAAACAGCCGATGCGCTTCGCGACAAAATTGCTGAACTTGGTTTTATACTCGAAGACACAAAAGACGGACCGGTTGTCAAGAGAAAATAACGAAATGACAAAGCGGCGTTTATCGCCGCTTCGTTTTATTTCGCGGAGAAATGATGGAAGATTCAAAAGAACGAAAAGACATTTATGCCACAGAGCCGGAAAAGGATGCTTTTGAACCGTTGGTGGAAGAAGCCGACCTGCATTTTTCTTTTTATGAAATACCGGAAGCGATAGCTCGATACAAGCAGGCCTTAAAGATGCTTGAATCTAAGAAAGATTCGGACGAAGAGAAAATCGCTGAAATCCTGACGTCTTTAGGGGACTGTTATTTTATCGAGCAGAATATGAAAGAGGCGCTTGGATATTACCTAAAGGCATTTCAGCTGCCGAACGGGGTCGGAAATGCCTACGCGTTGCTTCGTACTGGGCAGGTCTATTACGAACAGAACAACCTCGAGCGGGCAGGATATTATCTTTTTCAGGCATACCTGATTGAAGGGGAAAGCCTGTTTGAAGACGAAGACAAAAAATATCTGGATTTGATACGAACCAGTATCCTGTCCTACGAAGAGACAGATTTTTCGAGCACTAGGAATGACGAACCCAGAAACGGAAAAATTAGAGAAGCGGCTAAAAATGACAAAGAACCTAGTGAGGATCCGCTAAAATAAAGGGACGAATTGTAAGGATCAAAAACGGAGGATATCGATGGAACTTTATGATATGAT
>CAZGYK010000103.1:0-6055 GCA_964530485.1 uncultured Oscillospiraceae bacterium | reverse complement strand
ATCCAAAATGATACGCCTGTTGAAAACGTTCTGACGATGTATGATGCCGCAAAAAGGGTTCAAATATAGGAAAAGCCGGCCATACGGCCGGCTTTTATAGTTCAAGAAAATCCTGCTTCGCGGCTTCAATGACAGTTCTTTTTTTCTCTTCCCCAAAGTGCTCGGCATAAGAAGAGAGGGCGGAATTCAGAATTCGCTCACCTTCAAAAAGGCCGAGGCGCAAGAGCAGGGTTCGTTTTGCCGCGGAGTAGAGGTGAGCGGTATGGTATAAAAAGTCCTTTGTGACTTTCTCTATCATCTCAGAACGCTGTTGCATCAAGGAATTATATTCTTCCTCAGAAAGGGAACAGTCTACCCAGAAAAACTCGCAGCAATCGTTGCCGAAGGATAACGGCGTCCCCATTTTGAGCTGCAGCGATGGGTTAAAACCAAAGAGCAGGTTCTCGTCTACCCATTCGCAATAAGTTCTTCCATAAGGAAGAAGATTCATCTCTTCCCAGCTCTTACACCATCCGCAGGAGAGCGTCTTTCGCTGGAATACCGGAGAATAAGAAACGATTTCGGAGCGGTTCCACCCTTTCTCGTCGGACCATTCTCCATAGAGAAAGTAGTTTTTTGTATCGGCCTCCTTTTCGTCGCGCCGACAACGCATCGCCATGCGAAGCCCGAGTTCCCGCGACATCAGGATCAGGAGTTCTTTGATTAGGCTTTGCCCATCCTCTTTTGGATAAGTGAGGCAGATCTCGCGGGCTAGCAACCCGAACAGAATCGCGTGATCGTCGATATAGAATTCCATAGATCCCTCCAGAAATGAGTAATTGTTACATAGCAGACGATTTGATGGCCGGACTTGCAAAAACGCGTAACATTTGATATAATATACCAATTAATAGAAGGAGGCGGGCTGATGTTGTTAGAAGGAATCGGGATGACTCCTGGCGTTGCGTTGCCGGACTTTGGATATTCTCCGAGCGAGACTTCTTCTCCCCCGCCGAGCATAGATGCTCCATCGGTCTTTTTGGCTTCTCCGCGCAATACCGACCGTATGGAAGTTGGAGACGGGATGGCGGGGAGCCCAGCAAATTTTGCCGCCGGAGAGACCGCTCAGGAAGAGCTTCCTATTTTTCAGGAACTGTCGCGGAGCGTATCGACAAGCAAGACCGGCAAGGTTGAATGCCAGACCTGCGCCAATCGCCGGTATCAGGATCGATCGGACGATGCGTCGGTCAGTTTTCAGTCGCCGACCAAGATCAATCAAAGTGTTGCAGCGGCAACAGTTATGGCTCATGAACGGGAACATGTTACAAATGAGAAAGCCTACGCCGAACAGGAAGGGCGCGAAATCCTGAGCCAGTCTGTTTCGCTTAAGTTTTCAAGCTGTCCGGAATGCGGAAAGATGTACGTTGCCGGCGGAGAGACCAGGACGGTATCAAAAGGAAAAAGCAAGCCGGAGAATCCGGATCTAAAAGCTTCCGAACCGGAAGCGGTATAGCAACAATTGAAGGCGGCCGAAAGGCCGCCTTTTTTATGTTTTGGTGGAAAACAATGTTCAATGAGCCGCTCAAGTGCAAGAATTGCAGAAGGGAAACGGGTTGAGAGAGGCGGGTACCGGAGCGGAGAATCATTTTCTTGGAATCAGCGGGAGATAACTTCTGTTGCGACGAAGGCAGCACGCCCGCACAGTTGGTATCTCCCTAGAAATCAAAGCCGATCTCTAGAGATATCAGACATCCCTTCTTCGTTTATTTGCGATAACCATCGCAAGTATCTGGATGAGCAGGAGAAGCCCGAAGAGGATCGAGAGTCCATTGAACAGAGCCGTTTCTGACGATGTCTTTTGAAGAAGCAGGAAGAGAGAGACCATCGGGACGGCGAGAAGAATTGCGAGGAGGTTCCACATACGGTAGGTTCCGTCTTTCGGGGGATCGGTATTGCGGAATTGCAGGATTCGCAACACGATAATTGCAAGAGCCAGAATTACACTTAGCGAAGCAAAAATCAAGTTTGCAATTCCAAAGGTAGAGGTTTTAGAGGAACCGAAGAGCGGGATATCCTGGCCGCCGATATGTATCGACGGGACGTCGGGCTTTTCAGGCGTAACGCTTGACCATTTCGCATAGAGCGTAATGTCCCCGGTAACGGTATCACGTTTGAAATCCCATGGTTTTCTGAATGTGGTGTCCTTATACCATCCGTCAAACTGATAGCCTTCCCGGATTGGATCTGATGGACGATCCACAGTTAAACCCTTAACAGATGTTTCCGGGGGAACGCTGCTTCCTTCGCCGCTATTGAATGTGACGGTAAAGCGTTCGGTACGCCATCCAGCATAGAGCGTAATATCCTCTGTTACGGTGTCTTTCGAAAAGTCCCAAGGGGTAGTAAGACCAGGATCTTCGTACCAACCGGTGAAGTCAAAACCGGTTCGTTCCGGCGCTTTGGGTTCCGCGATTGTTGCGTTGAACGCGACATCTGTGACAGGCGGGACAGATGATGAGGGGGCATCACTTGAGATGAAGAAGCGAACCGTATGGGTTTCGTTGCCCCATTTTGCATAGAGCGTAACGTCCGAATCAATTTTTTTCGAGGCAAAATCCCATTTGTCCTTTAAGGTATCTTTGTCGGTATACCACCCGCCGAACGTAAATCCCTCTTTTTCAGGAGGTTTCGGTTCGGTTACGAGGTCCCCATAATTTGCTTTGATTGGATTGATTGTTCCGCCGCCCATAGAATCAAAGGTAACGGTATATTCATCCGTCGACCACTTTGCATAGAGCGTCGTGTCTTCGGTAACGAGACTGTCGTCGAAATTCCAAGGGGTCTTATAGTCCCGGTCTAGGTACCAGCCAGAGAAATCGCGCCCGGTCCATTTCGGATCTTCCGGCTGTTTGATCGTTGTTCCGCTTCCGACATTGTGATAGGGTTCGAGCTCGGTTCCGCCCATTGAGTCGAAGATGACAGTATAGAGTTTCGACGGGGTCCATTTCGCATAAAGCTTCAGGTTCCCGGTAACCTTGTCCTCGGAAAAGTTAAAGAGATAGTTGTATTCGGTATCCTTGAACCATCCGCCAAACGCATTGCCGCTCTTGCTTGGATCCGGGGCTGGTTCCGCGATAAGAGTACCGACGGTAACCGTTGAACTCTCGGCGATATTTACGGCATTCCAGGTTCCGCCGTTTACTTCGAAAGTAACAGTAGCGGTCGGAAGCCAGACAGCATATAGAGTTACGTCTTTGGGCATTTTGATCTTGCTGGAGGGTTTGTAGGCGTCCCCGCTGCCGTCGCTTTTGGTATTCCACCCGTCAAAACGGTATCCGGTACGCTCCAAAGAACCTTGGCTCGCGACGTCAACCTCTATGTCGGCAAGGTAACTTCCACCTTCCGGAACTGTTCCCGCAGTACTTCCGTTTCCGTCATAGGTAAGGCTATATTTGACTTCAGGAGGCGGGGCTTCGTAATAGACTTCTACGGAATACTCGTGTCCCGGGAGCATGTAGAATTGCCGGGCGGTCGTAGCGTCAAGCTCGACGGTATGATTCGACCAGCTGTTCGGATCGACCGAGCTTTTCTGAAGTTGCGGAATCGAGGTCGGAAGACCGGTTGTGTTACCGTTGTACCCGGTATAGTCGACCATGCCGCGCTCATCGACGCTTTGGACAATCTGGTCGTTGGTATAAAAAAGATTGTAGCGGTTAAACCCGGAATCATCTTGAACAACGGCGTTGTTTGCCGGGTCGGTATAAAAATAGCTTACAGTTCCCGCGCGGGGCATAATCGTCTGGATACCCATATGGGGACAAACGTCCGAACCAGGCGCGATTTTATAGGCGGCGAGTCCTTCTCCCGACGGGTTAAGGATCGGCGTTCCATCGTAATCGTTGTACTGATAGGTATAAAAAGTCGTCATAAGAAGGGTAACGACAACTTTATTTACCGTTTTGCCGCTTTCAAACAGCGAAGCGAGGTCGTTGCTTCCGACCATCCATTGATGGCTCGCCAGATCGTCAGATCTGTCAGGCGAACTGCCTCCCGACCAAAAATGATCGACAGCATGTACAATCGGGCGGGAATCATTGGCGTCGCCCATATCGACCGGAAGCATAAATCTTGCGGTACCACCGCAAACCGGACAACCGTCCAGCGGGATACGGTCGAGAAAGGATTGAAGTCGGTGTTCCTCCGGCGTAAGCGAGCGGGCATCCCGAGGGGTAACCGTGATCGGAGTAGTCTTTTCCTCTTCCTTCGAGAAAAGCTCATTTAGAGAATCACAGGAGGTCAATACTCCGGTAAGAAGAATTAGGCAGAGCAGAATAGATAAAATTGAAAAAACTCTGTTCTTTTTCATAAAAACCTCGTTATATTGCGTGAGTTATCAATGTTTTCTGGATGAACCCATTATAACGCATTTTTCGCGGGTTTGTGTAAAATAATGTAAGATTGCATTCCTCAGGCATGGATTGGTTACTTCGTGATCTGGTTTTTGGATTTGCAAAAACCGACAAAGGGGATGACAAAGGATTTGTCAAAGGATATACTGATAGAAAGAAAATTAAAGGGGTTTGCTATGAAAAAAGATATGTTTGAATTCAGCAAGTACAGAAGCGGCGCATTAACCAACGGGATTGAGCGCTCGGCCCACCGCGCGCTTCTTTACAGTACCGGAATGGACCGTGAGGACCTCAAAAAACCGCTGATTGCGGTAGTAAACTCCTATACCGAGATGGTGCCGGGGCACATCCATCTAAGAGAACTTGCCGATTTTGTCAAACAGGGAATTTCAGAAGCCGGCGGTGTTCCGCGGGAGTTCGACACCATCGCGCTCTGCGACGGGCTTTGCCAGGGTCACGTTGGAATGAGCTATCCGCTTCCGAGCCGCGAGATTATCGCCGACTCGATCGAGATGATGGTAGAGGGACACCGGCTAGACGGAATGGTGATGCTTCCGGGCTGCGACAAGATTGTTCCGGGGATGATTATGGCTGCGGCGAGACTTGATATTCCGGCGATTGTTCTCCCATCCGGGCCGATGCTTGCAGGAAACTATAAGGATATAAAAGATATTACGCTTTCGAGTATGCGGGAACTGATCGGGAGAACCCAGGTCGGAAAAATGACCGAGGAGGAATTGATGGAAGCGGAAATGGTTGCGCTTCCTACTTACGGAACCTGTTCGATGATGGGGACGGCGAACTCGATGGGCTGTCTCGCCGAGGTTCTTGGGATGACGCTCCCGGGAGCGGGAACCGCTCTTGCTATTTCAGCGGAAAAGCGCAGGCTCGCCAAGCAGAGCGGCCGGCGGATTATTGAAATGATCGAGGAAAACCTGACCGCGAAAAAAATCCTGACCCGAGAGACGCTGCTCAACGGGATTGCGGCAACGATGGCGATGGGGGCTTCTACCAACTCGGTACTCCACCTGATGGCGATCGCAAACGAGGCGGATGTTCCATTGTCGCTCGACGATTTTGACCGCATCAGCAGGAAGGTTCCCTATCTTTGCAGTATCAAACCTTCAGGGGACTATCCTCTTTCCGTTTTCCATGAAAACGGCGGCGTTGAGGCCGTCTTAAAAGCGATCTCCGACGACCTTGACCTCTCGCGGGTGACCGCGAACGGAAAAACCGTCAAGGAGAATATCGCGGCGGTAGAACTGGTAGAAAACGATGTGATCTACCCCCGGAGCAAACCGAAGAACGAGGAAGGCGGAATCGCAGTTCTTTATGGAAACCTTGCGCCGGATGGAGCGGTTGTAAAAAAATCCGGGGTGAAGCCATCGATGTATTATTTCGAGGGACGCGCGCGTGTCTTCCATTCGATGGAGGATGCAAGCGCCGCCGTATCGGGAGATCAAATTAAAGAGGGCGATGTCATTGTGATCCGATATGAAGGTCCAAAAGGCGGGCCGGGTATGCGGGAGATGCATATGACGACATCGCTTCTTGTCGGGCGCGGCATGGATGAAAGCTGCGCGCTGATTACCGACGGGCGCTTCTCCGGATCGACGAGAGGACCTTGTATCGGACATATATCTCCGGAGGCTGCGGCCGGCGGGCCG
>CAZGYK010000102.1:0-6077 GCA_964530485.1 uncultured Oscillospiraceae bacterium | reverse complement strand
CGGCAAAATCGATTGCCTTCTTTGTGTAGTCAATTAGAAACGCTCTATCCTCAGGGTTTTCAAACAGCTTTTCCTGTCTTTGGTACCAGAGAGATTGCATCGAAGAAACGACAAGTCCAAAATCATCCAATAATTCGTTCTTAAAACTTGCCGCGGCATTAAGGTCATCGTAAGGGGACGATCCGAACAACTTTGACGGCGCAATTTCAAGACCGTCAAACTCAAGGTTTTGCATAAACCAGTAAAGCTCGTCATTTCGGTCAGCATTCCAAGCAAGATTCGAAAGAGATAGTTTCATATCAACTCCGGTAAGGTTATTTCATAGACTTGCTGTGAGAGAGAACAAACTGTTTGATATCGTCTAGGATAAAACCCTTGGAAAGAAGATATCCGTTTGATCCACCGAGTTCTACCGCATAATCCGTTCGCATGTCATAGTTCGGCGGAATAGCACCAAGGGCATTCTCGAAATCCGAGCAGTAGATGTGTTTATAAAGCTCTTTCGCTTCGCAGGGTTCGCATGCGAGGTTCAATAGCCTTATTCCCCTGCTGCGCGCTTTTTCGATATGATCATTGAGATAAGACAGATTGTAAAACTGAAATCTGGCTCTTGAATCCGTAAAATTTAACGCCGAGAAATGGTTCCGATCAAAGAACATCTTCAGTTCCTTTTCTTCGGCATCATTGAGCGACCGAAGACGATAAAATCCATTGTCTTCAGCTTGGTAAAACTGAAGAAGATATTGTTTGCCAAGTTCTTCAATTTTCTTTTCGTTTAACATTGACGGGAAAAAATGAATCATGTCATAGATAAAATTCTTCTTAATATTCTCTCCGTAGAGTCCCGGAAGACGAACAATAAGATGGTCATTTCTGTAACTCGAAACAAACTGTTCCAAAAGATACCGATGCAGCCCATAAGGATGAAGACCATCCGTAATAATACCGCTGGATTCCGTTACAATACTCGGCGTTTTATAGACATCTACGGTAGAAATTAATACGATAGATTTTGGCGAAATTTTTTCGATGTTTGCTATTGCTTCGTCTACAATAGCCCGGTCAGCTTCCGGGTTTTCGTTTGCAAGATACTTTTCAGCGCGGATTCCCGAAAAAACTAGAAGATTTGGCTTGGTTCCAAAGGCATCTGATATATTTTTGGAATTATATAGGGCGGAATAACTTCCGCTCATTGCTAGGTTGCTTCCAACAAATCCAGTATAGCCGACAAGAGCTTTCATCGCGCCCTCCTTGAACTTGATTTTTAGTATGTATCAGTATCCATATGAGACATGCTGGTTCCCACACGGCTCAACAAAATAATTATAACACACATTTCATTTTCGCGATGTCAAGTTTGTTGCAAACAATAAAAAAATCAGATATGATTTGGGGTATCGGAGGGACTTATGAAAAAAACGTTTTCGATGTCAGGAAAAAAGTTTTTGTTGCTGTTACTAGCCGTTTCACTGTTACGGCTTCTGTTTACTGCATTTCAACGCGCGACGTTTGAGCCGGATACCAGTATGCTGGATGATTTTTTGGTATACGAAGCTGCGAAAAATATTACAGCCGGCAAATGGCTCGGTGCTTATGGCTTTATGACGATTGGAAAACATATGCTGTTCAGCGTTTGGTTGGCATTTTTGAATGTATTGCATATTCCATTTTTGTTCGCCGGCCAATTTCTTTATACTGTATCTTGTATAGTTCTGATTCTAGCCTTTTCGCCAGTCATTCGAAACAAGTTGTATCTATTGCTTTTCTATGCTTTTCTTGTGTTTAATCCGGCATCCTATGCTGATTTTACCCTTCGTGTATATCGCGACAATATTACTATTTCGGTTGCGCTACTGGTTTTTGCTTCCGTAATTGGATTTGCCTTACGCGTCAAAGATGGAACGTCAAAATCTCTTTGGGGATATGGAGTTCTCGGTGGGCTCTCAATAGGCGCTTCGTTCCTTTTGCGCGAGGATGGGATATGGCTGCTACCCTTCGTGGTTGTAGGAGCCGGAATCAGTCTTTTGTTGATCTTCCGGGAAAGCAAAGGGAAACTAAGAATAACGAAACTTGCTGCTCTTTCAATGACCGCGGTACTCTCTGTCGCCGGAATTCTTATATACTGTTCGATGAATTACGCTTATTACGGTAGATTTATTATCAGCGACATGACTTCCAAGGAGTTCTATGACGCCTGTGGCGCTATGACGCGGGTTATTGTTCCTGACGATGAGTATAATCCAATCGTAACGCTTCCCTATTCATCAAGGAAAAAACTTTATGATGCCTGTCCAACCTTTGCAAAACTCGAACCCTATATTGAAAGCGAAGAATTTCATCGGATGAAAAAAGACGTTGGAAATGGCGTTCAAGACATTTCTGGCGGCGGATACTACTGGGCCGTTCGCAATGCGGCCATCCTCCTTGGGTATTATGACGATGCCGAAACGGCAAAACAATTTTACCTCGACCTTGCCGTTGAGATCAATGAGGCATGCGACAGTGGGAAAATTCCATCGACTAAAAAGCGCAGCGGACTCAATGCGCCGGTTACAGCAGACCGGTTCGCTCCTACCTTCGAGCAGACGTTTAATGAAATAAAGACTGTATTGTTCTATTTAGATATTGACTGCGCTCCAAAGCCAAGTACAGGATCCGACAGAGCCATTTTCGAAATGGAGGATTATCTTCATTCAGACGCGTTCCGTTTGGATCGAGAGTATAAAAATGAATCGCTCGCCATTATTACTGTCTATAGCAAAGAGGGACCGGTATCGGTAGATTTAACGGATCTGTCTGGAACCCCTATTACGACTATGATTCGCAACACAACGGGTAGCGATATCTATGTGAAGCACCTCTTAACGACAGGAGAGGACACACTCTATACCGATAACCTTCGTTTGTATGTAACTGTCCCGAATCAGGTATCGGATTATTTGATTCGCCTTTCTAGCAATGAAAAGACTGATTTAGTGCCTATTGAAGAAACAAAGGATATGGTTAAGCTCGACAATCTAGAATATTCGATTGAATATGTCGGTCAATACTACGATGAACTTTCAACAGCCAGTTACAGTTTTTTTGAAATCTGGAGTTACAGGATTATGCGTGCAGTTGTAATACTCTATCGCGTCATCAACCCTCTTCTCTTTTTGGTCGGCATTCTCGGATTCCTGCTAACATTGATTCGACTCCTGCAAAACAAACGCAAAAAAGTCAAAAACGAATTCCAGAACGTACTCTTGTTTTGGATATCTGCTGGAATTCTGTTAATTGCTCTGTTTCGGTTGGTCATGATGGCTTTTGTTGAAGTAACGGCGTTTGGGATTGGAACCTTTCCTATGTATTTTGCGATTGCGTATCCCCTCTTTATTGCTTTTGGATTTAGTTCTATTTGGAATTACCTAAAGCTCTATCCATTATCTTTTCGAAAAAAAGACAATTCGAAATAACAAAAGAAACGCGGTATGTACCGCGTTTCTTTTTTACCATTTGTTTACCGCATACATCAATGCTGTGACGATCTCTGTATAAAGCGAATCGCTAAGCTGTTTATAGAGCTCTCCTCTATTGCGCTGATCAGCAGTATAAGCCGGAGAATCGTTCCACCACCCCATTCCCCCGAAAACCCATGCCTCTCGAGCGGCCATGTACAGCATTCTGTTCTTAGGTGGCATCTCGAGATAGGGGCAATCAGAAAGAATATTGCCAGAAAGCAGGGTTTCAGCTCGTTGGAAACGTTCCGAAAAAAATGGATAACCCAGCTCATCAGAAATCGATCGGATTTCAGCCAATTTCAAAGAAAATCCGGATGTTGGATCAGCGATATCCGGGTATGGGATAAGGCTATCCAATAGTTGTTCAGTGTACCAAATATCCCACAGCTGCTCTTTCTGATCAAATTTCCAGAATTTACGCCACACCGACATTTGTTCCAAAGATGAAGTTTCGATCACGCAATCTTGTAACTGATTTGAAAATGCCAGCCTATCAAGATCCTCTGCCTTCTCCCTGATACGCAGCGAGATATTGGTTAAACCCAGTTTAGACAAATGAGAAAACCAGCTTTTCTGTGACTCTACAAAAACGGGCTTGCGAAACGAGTTCACCGATGGACGGCTTTCGAAACGATAGATCGTTGAGTCAATCTTAGTAAGTATCGTATCCGGAATATAGCCTGCCCTTTGATACGTCTTGTAGCTGATAACCTGTTCCGCTGCATGCAATAGTTCTCCGTTCATTTTTGGCTGTCCCTCTGATAAACTGTAATTCCATCAATGATGGTTTCGTCAACATGAATTCTTTGAATGTCATGTTCGTCTACGGAAAAGATGTCCTTGTCGAGAATGACAAAATCTGCATATTTCCCAGGTTCGAGGCTCCCCCTTGTGTCGTCTGCAAACTGGGCATAAGCGCCCCAGATCGTGTAGGATTTTAATGCCTCCTCGCGAGTCAGCGCATTCTCCGGATAAAAGCCGCCAGAAGGTTCAAGATCATCGTTAGTACGCGTTACCCCTGCATGGATTCCGGATAGCGGCGCAGGCTTGGATACCGGGGCATCGGAGCCGCCCGCAACTTTTCCGAGAACTTTTAGTACTAAGCCAGAGGCATAGGCGCGGCTCGCGCGATCCGGTCCAAGCCGGCGTATCGCCATAGAAGCGCTGTTTGGGGCATGCATTGCCTGCATACTTACTACAACGCCAAGATTGCGCGCTCGTTCTCTGCTGTCCCCCGTTACAAGTTGAAAATGCTCAATTCGAAAACGATGATCTGGATTTGGATAATCCTTCAGAATTTGCGTGTAGACGCGAAGGACCTGATCGACGGCACGGTCGCCAATCGCATGAACTATCGCCTGCATTCCGCGTTTCGCTCCGGCTTCAAGTGCCTGATACATTTCTTCGTCGGTATACATCAACCTACCGCGAGATCCAGGACGATCGCAAAAATCTTCAAAGTGAGCGGCGCTCTGCGCTCCGACCGATCCATCAGCTGCCAGTTTTACTGCACGCATTGTGAAGTGGTCATGATAGAGCCCGATTTCAGGGCTGTGTTCGATATATTCATTAAATGCTTTTTGGATCTGTTCAGCGGTGCTCTCAGTTACGGGTACCGGTGCGCTTTTGATATCGCCAAGAGCGGCATAATAGCGAAGCTTGAATGACCCATCTTCCAATAGGTCCTTGACATCGTTAAGATCCGTTACTGTAGCGAAGGCTTCCGTTATCGTTGTGACTCCGTATTCAAGAAGTTGTCTTTGTGCTATTAGGGTTGCTTGCTTACGCTGTTCCTTTGTCGGTTCTGGAACAATGTTTCGAATCGGTTTGCACGCGTCGTTTGAAACACACCCTTGGAGTGATCCGTCCGGATTTCGAAGGTATTCTCCGCCCTTTGGATTTGGTGTTTTGTCTGTTATTCCAGCAACTTCAAACGCCTTTGAGTTGACCCAAATCATGTGACCATCCATTCTTGGGAGAAGAACAGGATTGTTAGGCGAAACAGCGTCTAGCTCTTCTCTAGTCGGGTAGGAAGGATCATCCCAAACCTCGTTGTTCCATCCCATTCCACCTTGAAGCCATTCTCCAGGGTTAAGTTGCTCAACAGCACCCTTTACCATCTCCAGAATTTCGATTTTGCTCTTATCACGAATCTGAAGTTTCAAAAGGCTTTCGCCATACATCCGAAGATGAAGGTGCCCTTCGATGAATCCCGGAACTATCGTCCGACCTTTCAGGTCAATTATGCTAGTCTCGTCGCCACAAAATTTCTCACAATCAGATCGACTTCCGACATAGAGGATCTTATTGTCTTTTATGGCAAGCGCTTCAGCAATTTCAAATTGATCGTTAACTGTGTAGATGGTTCCATTCAGATATATTTTGTCAGCAATTTGCATCGGTTTCTCCCTGCCTTATCTTTTTTCTTATTCTAACATACAGGCTGCAACATTCCTATAATCCTGTTGATTTTTAGAGCATGGTATGTTAACATGTAATTCGTTAACCGGGTGTAGCGCAGTTTGGTAGCGCGCTTGAATGGGGTTCAAGAGGCCGCAGGTTCGACTCCTGTCACTC
>CAZGYK010000101.1:3069-6099 GCA_964530485.1 uncultured Oscillospiraceae bacterium | reverse complement strand
CCCCAGATGATGTCTGCTTTGCTGTTATTGATCATATTTGTGCCAAGTTCTTTTGCGGCGGCTGTGTCGTAGAAGTTACCGACATAGCGAACGTCAACTTTGATTTCCGGGTCAACCGACTTCGCGCCTTCAATATATCCAATAAGGAAGTCGTTGATGACTGGTCCGTCTTCTCCGCCGACAAACCCGATAACCTTTTCGGCGTTGATGTTTTCAAAATCGGTCGCGCTGGTCAAAGAAGCGGCAAATGCGCCGACAATGTAACCCATATCGTTCTGTTTGTAATTAAGGCTGACTACGTTCGGTGCATCAACTGTGGCGTCATAGATGATGTACTTCTGATCCGGATACTCCGGCGCAACTTTCGTAAGCAGTTCGTTCATCTGCCATGTTCCGCAGATGATGTAATCGTAGCTTCCGTCTTCCGAAACTTCGTAAAGTGCTGTTTCCCATTTCGGCTGATCGGCTTCCGTCGCGCCAAGTTCAATGGTTTTACAATCAATAATTCCATCCGCCTGAAGCTTCTTAAGCCCGGCTTCCGCCGAGTCGAAGAACGATTTGTCGCCAAGGTTTCCGTTGACAATGTTGGCAACCTTATATGGACCCGCTGCAGCAGTTTCTTCCGGTGTCACTTCAGGATTGGACGCATCAATCGGGGGTGTGGTTTCTGCAGGTGTTCCTGTGTCTGCCGGCTTACAACCGACCAAAACGAGCGATAGCGAAAGGACAACGACAAGCAAAATTGCTAAGTACCGTTTCATAGTACCCTCCTAGAATTAATTTGGTAATTATGTGGTAATTCCACACTTTTATTGTAGCCTTATCTTCTATAGGTTGTCAACTTCAAAAGGGTTACATCTTTGTGTCCGGATTCTTGCCGAATACGATAAATCAATAGATCTCGCGCTTCCTTTTTCTCGCTTTATAGACCATAATTCCGATCGAAGCGAGGAGCGCCAGCAACAGAAAAATCGGCGCGATCCATTCGTTGGTTCCCTCGTTGTAGCTGCGGATATCCGTCCAAAGCCGGTCCATCAATCGGTTGGCCTCGGGGCTCAGTTCACGAAACACTTCGGAGTTCGCAATAACTTCGGCATCCGGGTAGGAAATCGCGATAACCTCGTCCTCAAGCTCAAGCAGATCGAACGCCGCAGGAATCGGTGTTGAATACCCGATATATCCTGCGTTGGCCGCCGATACTTCCGGTTCGCACATAAAGTTGATATACATCTCTGCCGCCTCTTTGTGCTGGCTTCCCTTTGGGATGACAAAACTGTCGACAAAGAAGTTGGTCGCCTCTTTCGGGAACACAAAAGCAAGGTCCGGATTCTCATCCATCATCGTGATCGCATCGCCGGCATAGTATGGCGCGATTACGGCTTCTCCGCCCTCCATTTTGTTGAATATCTCATCCATGACATATGCCTGAACCAACATTTTCTGGTTCTTAAGTTCATCCGCGGCTTGCTGAAGCTCTTCCGGATCTTCCGAGTTCGCGGAATAACCGAGACGTTCAAGTGAAATCCCAAACGCATCGCGCGGATTTTCAAACATCAAAATTTCGCCGATATAGCGCTCGTCCCAGAGCGAATCCCAAGACGTGATCTCGTCCTCAATCATGGTTGTGTTATAAATTAAGCCTACCATGCCCCACATATAAGGAACCGAGTATTTGTTCTCTTTGTCATGTTCAAGGTTTTTATAGAGATCGTCAACGAGCGCGAAGTTCGGGATGTTGTCAAAATCAAGTTTTTCAACCATCCCCTCCCGCATCATCTTCGCAATCATATAGTCGGACGGGATGATGATGTCGTAAAGCGCGGTTCCCTCGCCCTTCAGTTTTGCGTACATCTGTTCGTTGCTCGCGAAAGTAATGTAGTTGACCTTGATGCCGGTCAGCTCCTCAAACGCTTTGTTGACGTCAAGCGAATCGTCGCTGCCGTCCGAAATGTATTCGCCCCAGTTGTAGACGGTAATTGTCATCCCTTCGCCCTGAAAGCGCTGATAATAATCCTGATCCTCAACTTCAACCTCAGTATAGGCATACGCAACCGATGCCAGCGGAAGGAAGAGCAGAAGAACCAGAAGAAAACAAACTATCTTCTTCATTTTCTTTCCCCCTTCTTCTTCGCCGGGCGCTTCATATCCTTAAAGTTCATGATAAGAAGGATCAAAAGTACCGCGACAAAAATCAGCGTCGAAAGCGCGTTGATCTCCGGGCTTACCTTTCTTCTGGTCATCGAATAGATCGCGATCGAAAGTGTCTGGGAGGTCCCGGACGTAAAATAGCTGATGACGAAGTCATCGATCGAATAGGTCAACGCCATCAGGAAGCCGGTCATGATCCCCGGCATGATCTGCGGAATGATAACCTTAAAGAACGCCTTCCCGGGATAACACCCAAGGTCTAGCGCCGCTTCGTAAAGGCTCTTATCAAGCTGGCGAAGTTTCGGGTTTACCGAGAGAATGACATAGGGTACGTTAAAGGTGATATGGGCAATCAGAAGCGTTCCAAAACCCATTTCAAAATTCATGAAATAGCGCAGCGTCGTAAAGAGAAGCAACATCGAGACGCCGGTTACGATTTCCGGGTTGATAACCGGGACATAGGTGATGTTCATTACCGCAATCCGCGGCCATTTCCGCATGCTGTGGATTCCAATCGCCGCCGCGGTACCGAGAACGGTTGCGCAAACGGAAGCGATCGCCGCAATCAGAAGCGTCACGCCGAGCGAACGAAGAACCATCTCGTTTTGAAACAGCTGTTTATACCAGTCAAGCGTAAACCCGGTAAAGAGGTTGCGGCTCTTAGATTGGTTGAACGAGAAAAAAATCAGTACTGCAATCGGTATATAGAGGAACAGAAATGTGAGGGCAATATAGAGCTTTCCGCCTTTTCCAGCCTTGGTCATACCAGCATTTCCTCCATTTCCTCGTCATTTGCGCTGCTTGTTAAACTCATGCAGAGCAGAACAATCACCATGAGGACAAGCGCCATCGCCGATCCGAGGTGGGGGTTATAGGAGTTAC
>CAZGYK010000101.1:0-3017 GCA_964530485.1 uncultured Oscillospiraceae bacterium | reverse complement strand
GAAACTGCATTTCAATCAGGTCGCCAATCAGGAGGTTCCCGCCTCCGCCAAGCATCCTAGAAATAATAAAGGTACTGATCGAAGGGACAAACACCATCGTAATCCCGGTCGATATCCCCGGCATCGAAAGCGGTATCAGAATTTTACGCAAAACCTTGCTCTTGCCCGCCCCGAGGTCTTCGGCAGCTTCAATGATCGAGTTGTCAATCTTGGTCATGATGGAATAGAGCGGAAGAATCATAAACGGGAGATAGTTGTATACCATCCCAAGAACAACCGCGCCCTGGGTATTGATCATCTGGAACGGCCCGATTCCAATTAGGCCGAAGAGCCGGTTGATCAACCCGTTGTTTTCGAGAAGCGACATCCACGCGTAGGTACGAAGAAGAAAGTTCATCCACATCGGGAGCATAATCAACATCAACATGAAAGACTGTTTGCGTTCGTCCATCCGCGAAATCAGATAGGCAAGCGGAAACGCAAGAACAAGACAGATCACCGTCGCGATAGCCGCAAGCCAAATCGACCGCGCAAAGACCGGCGTATACTGTCCGATTCCCGAGAGATTTTCAATTGTAAAGTTCCCGTCGGCATCGGTCATGGCAAAAACGACGACCAGAACAAGCGGAACAACAATAAAGATTACCATCCAAACAAGGTATGGTACACTGGAAGCTTTCGACCTAATCATCGCTGAAAACCTCCTCTTCTTCCTTGAGGCGCTTCATGATATGGATATCGTTCGGTCCGATCTGCATCCCAACCTGGGTTCCGACTTCCTCAAACGAAGTCGACTGAACAAGCCATTCATACCCGGCCTGTTCAACAACCATCTCATAGTGTACGCCCTTGAACACGACTGATTTGACAATTCCGCCGATCTGTCCTTGAACCGGCGGTACAAGCTTGATGTCCTCCGGCCGGACAACGACGTCGACATATTCATCCCTCTGGAAACCGCTGTCTACGCAGGGGAAATCGATTCCCGCGAAATTGATCAGGAAGTCCTGGTGCATAATTCCGGGAATGATGTTGCTTTCGCCGATAAAATCCGCAACAAACGCGTTGTTCGGCTCATTATAGATATCGATCGGAGATCCGATCTGTTGAATAATTCCCTTATTCATGACCACGACGGTGTCGGACATGGTAAGTGCCTCTTCCTGGTCATGCGTGACATAAATAAACGTGATATTGAGACTCTGCTGAATCCGCTTCAACTCAATCTGCATATCCTTGCGAAGCTTTAAGTCAAGCGCGCCGAGCGGTTCGTCCAAAAGGAGAATCTTCGGCCTGT
This sequence comes from uncultured Oscillospiraceae bacterium, assembly GCA_964530485.1. Classification (GTDB taxonomy): domain Bacteria; phylum Bacillota; class Clostridia; order Oscillospirales; family Ruminococcaceae; genus WRIP01. The sequence continues at coordinate 1,720 of CAZGYK010000101.1, read as the reverse complement.
TGACAAGCGCGCGCGCAATCGCGACCCGCTGTTGCTGTCCGCCGGACATGTTGGTAACGCGGCGGCTTTCGAACCCGCGAAGTCCGACCAGATCAAGCATTTCCGAAACCCGCTTTTTTACTTCGGTTTCTTCCAGTTTCTGAATCCGTAGTCCGAACGCAACGTTCTCGTATACGTTCAAATGCGGAAACAGCGCGTACCGCTGAAACACGGTATTGACCTGGCGTTTGTAAGGCGGTAACTTCGTAATGTCCTTACCATTAAAAAGTACCCTGCCGCTGTCGAGTATTAAAAAACCACCGATCACGCGCAGAGTCGTCGTCTTTCCGCATCCCGACGGCCCCAGCAGAGTGACAAATTCCTCGTCGTGGATATTGAGGCTGAAATCATTCAAAACCCCTTCTCCATCAAACGCCACGCTGATGTTGTCGAGACGCACAATCACATTATTCTCCATTTTTACCCCTTTGCGGTCCGACGCCGGATGTACGGCTATCGGTAACATTGAATTCCGCCTCGTGACGGTCGGCAAGATCTTACGGCCCCGCAAAAAGGTTTGTTACACCGCGGTTTCCCACGGTTACAGCTGAAGATGCCCGCCGGGTTTTTTGCTCAAAAGTGACTGGCTGATTGGAATCGGTTTTTACTACACTCTCCTTTTTTTACAATGCTGAAACCCAAATTTCGCATTGGCCGATTTTTGAACAATACATATAATATAAAGAAAGCGTTTCGGTTTGTCAATTGGAAAAACTTCCAGGTCCCGGAAACTTCAGCCTTAACTTTTATCCCGCCTCGATCATGCGGCAGATTCTTTTCGTCATTTTTTTCTTGCATATCTCGTCTTGAACCGATAGAATAAAGAAAAACCGAAAGGAGATTGGTTATGCCCTATGTGTCCGTTGTAACCAGCGTAAAAGTTTCCGATGAAAAGAAGGATCTTCTTCAAAAGAAAATCGGTGAACTCATTTCGATTATTCCGGGGAAAAATATCGATAACTGCATGACGCGTATCGAGGATTGCTGTAACCTCTATATGGGCGGGAAATCCGCGAACGCTGTCTTTTGTGAAATTCGACTTCTCGGCAATGCTCCCCACGAAAAAAAGTCTGAGCTCTATGACGAAATCGCAAAACTGTTTGCTGAACAGCTAGGAGCTGACACCCTCTATCTAAACTATCATGTTTTTACCGAATGGGGATCCGGCGATTCCTATCGAATGCTGTAGAAATCAAAAACGGAGAAGCAAAAGCTTCTCCGTTTTTTTGTTGAGTAACGATCTTTGAACAAATTCGCTGAAAAAGCAGGGGTTACAAACCGAATCCCTTGCTTTTTCATATTAAAACTTAAATATAATGCCGATTGCTGCGGCCGCTCCGATATAAACAATCGGGTGTTTTTTCCATTTCCAAACGGCAAAAAACAAAACGACAAATAAAATGACGGCTTTGAGATCAAATTCCGAAAGAAGCGTTGCTAGCTGCCTGTCCCAATTGGAGAGAAAAACGTTCATCATGAGCTGAATTCCCGCCGAAGCAATCAACGCCGTAACCGCGGGGCGAAGACCGTAGAATGCATGTTTTACAATCGGTTTCTCGTTGAATGTCGCGAGAAACTTCGCTACGATCAAAGAAATAACCATTCCCGGAATTGCGAATGCAAGCGTGGCGACAATTCCGCCTAAAATACCGGCCGCCTGATATCCGGCAAACGTCGAAGC
>CAZGYK010000100.1:1329-6220 GCA_964530485.1 uncultured Oscillospiraceae bacterium | reverse complement strand
TACATTGAAACGAGCAAACCGATTGTTGTTGTAACCGCTCCCGGCCCGGGAAGCGGAAAAATGGCGGTGTGTCTCTCTCAGCTTTACCACGACTACCAACACGGAATCAGCGCGGGATATGCAAAGTTTGAAACCTTCCCGGTTTGGAATCTCCCTTTGAAACATCCGGTTAACCTCGCTTATGAGGCGGCGACGGCGGATCTGAACGACGTAAATATGATCGACCCGTTCCATTTGGAAGCGTATGGGGAACGGGCGGTAAACTATAATAGGGATGTTGAGATATTTCCGGTTCTTTCGGAAATTCTGACGCGCATCCTTGGGAAATCTATCTATAAATCTCCGACCGACATGGGCGTCAACATGGCCGGGTTCTGTATTTTTGACGACGACTGTGTGATTCGGGCAGCTAATCAGGAAATTATCCGGCGGTACTATGCCGCGCGCTGTAACGAAAGAAAAGGACAGATGGTCGGCGAAGAGGTCTACCAGACCGAGCTGATTCTGAAACAGGCGGGTCTTTCGGCGGAAGACAGGCCGGTGATTGCGGCCGCCCTTGAAAAAGAAGAGGCGACCGACGGCCCGGCGGCGGCGATGGAGTTGCCGGACGGGACGATCGTAACCGGAAAAAACTCGAATCTTCTCGGAGCGTCGTCTGCCCTTCTCTTAAATGCGCTTAAGACCTTGGCCGGAATCAGCGACGATATCCACTTGCTTTCCCCGGTCATCATCGGTCCGCTCCAGGACTTAAAAGTAACCCATCTCGGCGGCTTTAATCCGAGACTACATACCGACGAAGTTCTTGTTGCGCTTGCGATATCGGCGGCGACAAACCCGACGGCAGAGCGCGCGTTAAAGAGCCTCAAGGAAATGCGGGGATGCGAAGCGCATTCTACGGTAATCCTCTCTCAGGTTGACGAAAATACGTTCCGGAAACTCGGCGTTAACCTGACCTGCGAGCCGAAATATCAGACCAAAAAGCTGTATCATGGGAAATAAGAAGAATCCGGAATTTTCCGGATTTTTTCATATCCAAACTCGAGTTGGCGAAGATCAAAGAGAATTGTACGAAGTTGGGTAATTATGGGGAAAATCATTCAAGACGGTTTTATGTTTATGGAACGCGTTAACGCGGGGCTAATACGAAAGATCGACGATATCCCGGAGCTAAAAAAAGAATTGATTTCGATCAGCGAAGAAAAAACGCATCTTGCGTTGTCGCATTACGCGGTTTTGCTTGCCGAGCATATCCTAGAGATAAGCGCGGCGCCGCGGATGGCGGAACTCGATGATTGCATTTCGATTAATGTGAAATGGCAAAACAAAGAGGTCCGATTTCAAGAGGCAAGGAATGTAGCCGGCGTTGTAAATGATCTTGCACGAGAGGAAAAGGATCCGGTTCAAGTGAAGGTATTTCGTGCCTTTGGACAAATTGCGGCGACGCCGCATGTTCGCTGGCATGCACTGGCAGCGTCGGAATACGCCGTCGTCATAACCAATCTTCTCTATCCGGAGGATTTTGAAAAGGTAAAGGAGGAAAGAATGTTTCAAATTCAGCTGATGAAACAGGTATAAAGAGCCGCTTCAACGAAGCGACTCTTTTCATATTACGTGTTCTCGACATCTCTCAATTTATGGCTCTACATTGTCGTACGGCCAAGTACTGATACCGCCGATATCTTCGACGCGGGTATAGCCGAGCTCTACAAGAATCCTCGACGCATTTTCGCTTCTTACCCCAGAACGGCAGTAGATCAGAATCAACGCATCCTTGTTTGGAAGTTCATTTCAGTATTGGGAATAAGGATTGCGCCGATCATATGCTTTTCATCGTATTCTTCTTTGGTACGGACGTCGACAAGAATGTATGGTTCGCTTCCGTCGATTATTTCTTTCGCTTCTGGTTGAGATAAGCGATGATACGCTGCGGGGGGAGATGTCTCTTCCGAAGGCGCAGTCTCTGTCGTTTCTATTTCGGTTGTTTCGGTTTCCTCGTTCGGGACAGCGCATCCTGTTGCGAGAAGGGAAAGAATAAGAACTAAGCAGATTAGGGGAATGATTCTTTTCATAAAGGCTCCAAATAAAATGTGATAAGCGAAAAAGAAACGGCTCTAGGAGCCGTTTCTTTGGCTGCTGATGGTTATGGGCGAACGGCGGTTCCGTCCGGCAGGCGGGAGTGGGTCCAGACGTTATTGTGGTAGCGGCAGGGATATTTTGCGGCTGCCTTTTCGTCGAGATCGACGCCAATACCGGGCTTGCTATTCGGATAAAGGTATCCATTTTTCAGTTCCGGACATCCCGGGAAGACTTCTCTTTCAGTATCGGTAAATCCGGAATACTCCTGAATTCCGAAGTTTGGAACAGAGACGTCGATATGTACGTTAGCGGCTGCTCCAATTGGAGTTAGATCTCCAGGTCCATGAAACGCGGTTCGAATGCCGAAGGATTCACAGAGTGATGCAAGTTTTTTCGCCGGCGTGATGCCGCCGATCATGCTGATATGTACTCGGATAAAGTCGATCAGCCGGTTGGCGATCAGGGATTTCCATTCCATCGGATGGGTAAAGAGCTCTCCCATAGCGAGCGGGGAAGTAGACGCGTTTCGAATTTCCTTGAACCAGTCAACCTGTTCCGGCGGCAGCGCGTCTTCGACAAAGAATAGACGGAACGCGTCGAGTTCTTTGACAAAGCGGATGGTATCGGAAGGGGCGAGACGTTCATGAATGTCGTGAAGCAGTTCGACTTCATCACCGATTTTGTTCCGAAGATGATCGAACATTTTTACGGTGTTCCGCATATACTGTTTCGGATCAAAGTAAGAACCGGGAAGCGCGCCGTCGGGAGTCGAAATACTTTGGCCGGTGCTCTTATTCATCATTCCGCCGTAGGTTCCCATCTGGCAGCGGACGTTTCGAAGTCCCATCGCCAAAAACTTGCGGACATTGTCCTCAACTTCTTCCGGGCAGCTTCCGTCGGCATGCATATAGACGTCGGCGGCTTCGCGGCATTTTCCGCCAAGAAGATCATAGACCGGCATATTCGCCATCTTGCCCTTAATATCCCAAAGTGCCATATCTACGCCGGAAATGGCGTTGTTGAGTACGGGACTGTTGCGCCAGTAGGAGTTTCCCATCGCGCTCTGCCAGATGTCCTCGATATTGTCTACCGAGCGCCCGGTCAGAAGCGGAACCAGGTATTCTTCTACCGCTGTCTTAACGGCGAAACAACGTTGGGTAAACGTAGCACAGCCGAGTCCGTAAAGATCGGGTTCGCTGGTTTCAATTTTGACGACAACGAGGTTGATATCACGCGGGGCGGTTAAAATCGCTTGGATGCTGCGAATCGTTACGTTTGACATGGTATTCCTCCTGATATTTTGTTGTTTATTCTATCTCGTTTTCTTTGATGAACTTTTGGGTCCGGAAACCCCAATCGTGCCCGTCGTCCTCCGGCTCCGGCCGCTCCGGCATTCCTGCAAGAATCAGGCCGCCGTCGATGCGAAGGGTTACGCCGGTAATATAGCTTGCATCCTCGCTCGCGAGAAAGGCAACAGCTTTTCCGATGTCTTCGGGGGTACCGGTTCTTTCGAGCGGAATTCTCGGGCCGAGTTCGTCCCAGAAATCCTTGTCACTTACCGAGTTTAGCTTTGTAACACCTTTGGGACGTACCCTTGTCGCGCCGGGGGCGACATTATTGATTCGAACGCCGTAGGGCGCAAGGTCTAAAGCGGCGGATTGAATACCGCGGTTAAGCCCCGCTTTTAACGCGCCATAGACCATGTCGCCTGGATAGGCGCGTTCGGCGCGCGAGGAAGTGATGTTGATGATACTGCCTTTAATATGGTTCTTGACCATATATTGCGCCGCTTCGCGGGCCATCAGCAGATAATTCCGGAAATCGAGATTGATCAAGAAGTCGAGCGTTTCCTCCGTCAGGTCAAGCAGCCCCTCGAGACGGGTAAGTCCGGCGTTGTTGACCATAAGATCGAGGCTGCCGAGTTGTTCCAAACAGCGATGAAACAGCTTGACGCCTTCGCCGGGGAGATGAAGGGAGGCCTGGAAAAAATAACATTCCCTGCCGTACTCGTTCCTGATTTCATCTGCAAGTGTCTTGGCGTCCTCTTCCATTTCGTTGTAAGAAAAGGCAATATCATATCCCTTTTTCGCAAGTTCAATTGCGATGCCTTTGCCGATTCCGCGGCTTCCGCCGGTGATAATCGCTTTCTTGACTTCGCTCAAAAAACCACCTCCAAAGTTGCTTTGTATTTATAGTATCGAAATCAACCGAGACTGTAAATGGATACAATCACGAAAAAGGCAGCGATTAAATCAGCAGATTCACGAAACCGCCGGGAAAGAGTTCTTCCCGGCGGCTTTTTTATTCAAATAAACTTCGGTGCTAATACAAAAGGACGTTCTCTACTTCCGCTTTTTTGCGAAGATTGCCGCCCAGTCATTTTTTGTTTCAACTTTTTCGATCTCAAATCCCGATTTTTGAAGCGCGGATTCTACTTCCTTAACCCGCGGACCGATAATTCCGCTTGTAATAAGAATACCGTCAGCTTTTAGTTTGTCATAAAAGAGGTCAGCGGCAGAGATAATAACATCTGCGACGATGTTTGCTGTGATGATGTCGTAGTCCTTTCCGATTTGTTCCGAGAAGGCCGGGTCGCCTGCGTTTCCAAAAAGCGCACAAAAAGCTTCGCCAACACCGTTTAAGTCGGCGTTCTCCTTCGCGATTTTGACAGCGTTGGCATCGATGTCAACCGCTGTTACCGCTTTTGCCCCGAGTTTTAACGCCATAATTCCAAGAATGCCGCTTCCGGTGCCCATATCAAGGACGTTTTCTCCGCCGTGGATCGATTCTTCGAGGAGCTCAAGGCATAGCCGGG
>CAZGYK010000100.1:0-1319 GCA_964530485.1 uncultured Oscillospiraceae bacterium | reverse complement strand
TCTCCGGTTCCAAAGCTCATACCGGGATCGAGCGTGACCACTGTTTCCTCTTTTGTTTCGGGATAGGGTTCCCAGGAAGGGCAGATGACCAGCCGTTTTCCGATTTTCTGGGGATGGTAATACTGTTTCCAGTTTTCCGCCCAGTCGGTTTCGGCAATAGACCCGGTCAGCAGTTCATATTCGATCAATTCGGCGGTGAGGCGCTCATGTAAAAAAGCGGTTGTTTCAAGGATCGAACTATTTGATGGCAGATAGATATGAATCACGGAATGCGCCGTATCCTGATTGAGGAGCGCATCGTCTATATAATCATAATGACCGATCGTCGGAAGCGTCTCGAGCATGTCGGAATAGTCTTCGATATAGAGCCCGCCCGGAGATGCGGCGGTTGCGATCGCCGATGCTGTTTCCAGGTCTTTCGAATTGATTTTGATCTTGACTTCGCTCCACTCCATTTTCGGTATCCTCGTTTTATCAGTTGATAGGTACTTCGTATATTATGCTGGATGTCAAGGACTTTGTCCAGAAGCATGACAGGTTTGTCGAGCTGAAATAATAAATAACAAAAAAGCAGCTTCATAAGAAGCTGCTTTCAGTTTAAGCATTTTTACCAAATTCTTTTTTAATTCGGTCGTCGAACGTCTTTCTTTTATCGTAGTGCTTATCGAGAGCAAGCGACTTTTCGAACTGTTCCAAAGCTTGCCGCTGATCGCGGGAGAGTTTTTTCGGAATTTCGACCTCAACCTTGACGTACTGGTCGCCACGGCCTCTTCCGTTGACATACTTGATCCCTTTACCGCGAAGGCGGAAGGTGCTGCCGGATTGGGTCCCGGCCGGTACGGTAAGTTCAATCTTCCCGTCTACTGTCGGAACGACAACCTTGTCTCCGAGCGTCGCCTCTGCGTAGCTGATCGGAGCGGTTACATAGACGTCGTACCGGTCGCGTTCAAAGAGGGTATCCGGACGGACGCTGATGACTGCGATAACGTCTCCGGCCGGGCCGCCGTTGATCCCTGCGTCTCCCCGGCCTTTGATCGAAAGGCTCTGATCGTCGTCAATTCCGGCAGGAATGGTTACTTCAAGGCGGCGGTTCTGTTTCGTTCTTCCCTGGCCGTTACATTTTGAACAGGGTTTGTCTATCGTTTTCCCCTTACCGCCACAGCGGGGGCAGGGTCTGCTACTCTGAACGGTTCCAAACATCATCGGCTGTTGAACAGTTACGTAACCGGTTCCGTTACAGTCCGGGCAAACCTTTGGAGACGTTCCGGAAGCCGCTCCGGAACCGTTACAATCTTCGCAGGTTTCATAGGGGGATATAT
>CAZGYK010000099.1:0-6249 GCA_964530485.1 uncultured Oscillospiraceae bacterium | reverse complement strand
GAACAAAGGTTTCTCGATGTTTAAAGATCGAATCATCGACCGCGAGATCAGCTTTACAGAAGGACTAGATGAACTCGGGATGGTTCTTCTCGGCGAGATCGGCGGCTCTATGGGCCCGATTTACGGAACAGTTTTTATGGATATGGCTGAGGCAGGCGAAGATCTCGAAGAGATTTCCGCAAAGGATCTCGCAGCAATGATGCAGGCGGGTCTCGACGGGCTCTATGATATTATTGAAGCAAGAGAAGGAGACAAGACAATTGTCGATACGCTCGCTCCTGCGATAACAGCGTTGCAAGTTTCGGTCGAGTCAGGAAATGATGATGCTGTTTCTTTGAAAGCGATGAAAGACGCTGCGAAGAAAGGCGCTGAATCAACGAAAGATATGGTAGCGAAATTTGGGCGCTCAAGCCGCCTTGGAGAGCGCTCGCGCGGCGTTCTAGATGCGGGCGCGGTCTCGTGCTGTTTGATACTAAATGCAATGTCGGACGGGATTCTTCAGTCGATGGAGGAGCAAAAATGAGTGATTTTCCGTTTGAATCGATTGTAATAGGCTGTGACAATGCTGCGGTCTCGATGAAGAATCTTCTCATCAAGTATTTGTCCGACAAAGGGATAATAGTTGAAAACATGGGATGCGATAGCGCAGAAGATCCGGTAAACTACCCGACAGTTGCAATGCGAGTTTGCAAAAATGTCATTGATTCCGGGTTTAAAAAGCGCGGAATCTTAATTTGCGGAACGGGAATCGGGATGTGTATGACAGCTAACAAATTTCCTGGAATACGGGCTGCGGTTTGTCATGATAATTTTTCTGCTGAACGTTCGATTCTTAGCAATAATGCCAATGTACTTTGCCTAGGCGAGAGAGTCGTTGGTCCGGAGCTTGCGAAGAAGATTGTCGGAGAATGGATTACGTTATCGTTTGTTGAAGGCCCTTCTTCTCCAAAGGTTCAAGAAATTCTTGATATTGAAAAGGAAAATATGCGCTCTTAGATAAAATGGATCGATCTGCTGTTTGCTAGAATACGTTTATTAAAAAAGCAAGAAGCTAAGCCTCGAATTTCTGAGGCTTAGCTTCTTGCTTGAAAAGGTTGTCTTTTTGAAATTATGGTACATCCAAGACAAGATTGCAGTTCTTAATACGGACTTAACGGGTTTCGACCGTTTCTTAACACACTCTTTATATTGTTAGGTGTATTATGTTCAAGGACAACATGAATCTCAAACAGGTTTTCGGTTTCTGGTAAAAGATTCATGAGATTATGATATGATTCAAATCAATGATCCGTTCGAAACTTAGATCGTATCTAAGATTGTGTTTTCTGGGGGATGAAAAGAAAAATGAGGCACAAACGCACAATATCTCCGTTACAGGTGTTAGCGATTGGTTTTGCGCTCGTCATATTGTTGGGGGCGTTTCTCCTAACGCTTCCGATAGCCAGCAAGGATCGGGTAAGTTTTCCGTTTATCAATGCGCTTTTTATTGCGACATCTTGCACCTGCGTTACCGGTTTATCTGTTGTTGATATCTATACGCAGTTTTCTGGTTTTGGACAGGCCGTAATGTTAACATTGATTCAAATTGGCGGTCTCGGTTTTATGGCTGTTGCGATGTTTTTTTCGATGATACTTAGAAAAAGAATCGGACTGAGAGAACGGTTTGTACTAAAAGAATCACTCGGCGCATTGAAAATCGGGGGAATTATTCGTCTTGTTCGGAGAATGTTGATCGGTACGGCAATTTTTGAAGTTGCCGGAGCAATTGCTCTCGCGTTTCGGTTTTGTCCCCAGTTTGGATTTTGGAGAGGGATTTGGTACAGTGTGTTTCACTCTGTTTCGGCGTTTTGTAATGCTGGATTTGATTTAATCGGGATAATAGCTCCATCGACTTCTCTTGCAATCTATGTCGATGATGTCCTGGTTAACGTCGTGATCATGTCTTTGATTGTAATCGGAGGAATCGGGTTTATCGTATGGGATGATATTATCGAAAACCGATTTCGATTCCGGCGATATCGCCTCCAGTCTAAAATTGTATTATCCTCAACATTTTTTCTTATCGTTGCAGGAGCGGTTGCGTTTTATTTTACTGAGGCTAACTATGCGTTTTCCGGAATGCCGTTTGGTCAACGTGTTCTAGCCTCGCTATTTCAGTCGGTAACCCCGCGTACTGCCGGCTTCTGTACGGTTGATATGTCTACGCTAAGTGAAGGCGGCTCAGCGCTAACCTCATTCTTAATGTTTGTTGGTGCTTCTCCGGGATCAACCGGTGGTGGTTTGAAAACGACGACATTTTTTGTCATGATTTTCTCTGTTTTGTCATATGCGAGAAAACAGGAGTCGGTCAATATATTTCATCGGAAAATTGAAGATGCAGCGGTTCGACGCGCATTCAATAGCGCTATGCTCTATTTAATGCTGGCTGGGCTAGGGATTATTATCATTCACCTCCAAGGGGTATCCTTTGAGTCGTCGGTCTTCGAAGTATTCTCGGCGATCGGTACCGTTGGCCTTACAAAGGGCGTCACACCGAATCTTACAGTCGTCGGGAAACTAGTTGATATCTTATTGATGTATGCCGGGCGTGTTGGGAGTCTTTCAATAGCGATGGCAATTTCCGAAAGACGTCTGAAACCCAAAACGAGCAATGTAACTGAAAAAATAATTACGGGTTAGGGGAAACAAATATGAAATCGATGTTGGTAGTTGGACTTGGCAGCTTTGGAAGTAATCTTGCCCGAATGCTGTCAGATCTTGGAAACGAAGTAATGGTAGTTGACAAGGATGAGGTATCGGTTGAACACTTGGAACCATTTGTAACAACGGCTGAAGTTGCGGATTGTCAAGATCCAGATGTGTTGGTCGAAATTGGGGTTACGAATTTTGATATTTGTTTTGTCTGCGTAAACGACTTTCAGTCTTCGCTTGAAATTACGTTGGCACTCAAGGAACTAGGAGCGGCACGTGTTGTTGCTACAACAGATAAAGAAAGTCAGGCGAAATTCTTAGAGCGAATCGGTGCCGACGAGGTAATCCACGCTGAGCGTGATATGGCGCAAAGAATCGCCCACAGGTATAGTACAAGCAATACCTTTGATTATATTGAATTGTCGGATGACTATGCGATCATCGAAATTCTTACGCCAAAGGATTGGACCGGACGCTCTATACGGGATATTGCGATTCGTTCAAAGTACAAAGTAAATGTATTAGGGTTTAAGAGCGTGGGAAATCAGGTTCAGCCCGCTCTGGATCCAGATAGAGTTTTTCAAGCCGGTGAACATATTATTATCTCCGGTATTCGCAAAGATGTCATGCGCATCATCGGGAAAGATTAAAAGAACCGCCCTCAAATTCTGGGGGCGGTTCTTTTAATCAATATGCTTGTTACAAAGGAAAAGAAATTTGGCTTATGCTTCGCCGCTTTCGGCCATACGGTATCCGACGCCAACTTCGGTAAAGATATATTCTGGTTCAGCCGGATTCTTCTCGATTTTTCTTCGAATATTTGCCATGTGAACGCGAAGAACTTGATTGTCGCTTCCTTTCATTGGCCCCCACAGTTCTTTTTGAATAAAGTCATAGGTGAGTACTTTGCCGGCATACCGGCTGAGCAAAGCAACAATTTTGAACTCATTATTCGTTAGCCGCGTATCCTTATCATGAATAAATGCACAGTGCTTATCATAGTCGATGGTTAAATCTCCGACGGTGTAGTTTCCATTGGTTGGAATCCCGCTGTCTAGCGGTTTTCGAAAATGTCGCAATGTTGTTCGAATTCGTGCGAGAAGCTCCGGCATACCGAAAGGTTTTGTAAGATAATCATCGGCACCGGCGTCCAACGCCTCAACCTTGTCACGTTCGAGAGTTCGCGCGGAAACAACAATAATTGGGGTATCAGCCCATTCACGCATCTTTCGGATAATTTCCATACCGTCAAGATCTGGTAGACCCAAGTCGAGAATAATAATGTCGGGACAATGAGAGAAAATCATGGTGTAGGCTTCCGCACCGCTTTTAGCTGTAATAACGTCATAGCTATTGGCCAACAAGGCAGCTGACATGAAGTTTTGAATATTCTGTTCGTCTTCGATAATCAGAATTTTTTCTTTCATCTTATTCCTCGTTTAGGGGCAGGGTGAATTTGAATATTGCGCCCCCCTTTGATCGGTTATATGCGGATATGAAACCACTATGAGCTGTAATAATTGTTTTGCAGACGGTAAGGCCGATCCCCATATTTCGGTGGCGGTCTGTTGTCCCTTGACCGTTATCTTTGATACTACGTTCGAAAATGTTTTCTAGTATCTGCGAGGAACCAAATCCCTTTCCATTATCACTGATTGAGAATACAGCGTAGTCATTCGTTTTTGAAATATCAATTTCGATCTGCGTCGTTGTTTTTCCATGGATGACAGCATTTTCGAGAAGATTGAGAAGAACCTGTTCGATCAATACTGCATCCATCGGGATGAAGAGGGGATCGTTTGGAACCGTTACATGGATATTGACTTCTGAATAACGTTTTCTAAATCGCGAAACAGCCTCGCTGACAACTTCTTCGACCGCTTCTAGATGTTTGACAATCTTTGCTGAGTCTTCGTCAATCCTCGTGATTGATAGTAGATTTTCAACAACACGGACCAGCCACTCTGAATCAGCAATGATCTCTTTCAGCATATCGTCCCTTTGCGTACTTGAGAGAGCATTTTCATTCTCGAGGATTGTTGAAGCAGATCCGATAATGGACGTAAGCGGAGTTCGAAGATCATGAGAAATGGCACGCAACAGATTTCCGCGCATTTTTTCCTTTTCGGTTTCAGCGCGAACTTTGTCTTGACGTTTGATTTTTGTTGCAAGGGTGCTTGTTGCGACCGAGACAATCAGCATAGCGATAAAGGTGATCGGGTATCCCGAGAGTGTGAAGTTAAAAGAAAAATATGGATAGGTGAAAATCATGTTGACAAGAACAACACCGATGACCGAGGCAAGAATACCATAAAGATACCCAGATGTGATATATGATATAATAAAAACAGAAAGAATAAAAATCATTGGGGAAAAGTGGTCTGTGCTTCCAATTCCTGAGAGTAAGTAACAAAGTAGTGTTGCTGCAAACAGTGAAAGAGAAGTTACAAGTAGATCTCTCAGTATTCTTTTTTTTGCGATTGACCTGTCCAAAAAGATCACCTCGGATGATTTTGATATATTATACATCAAAGACTTAAAAAAGGCACGAGAAACCTTTATGTCTTCTTAACAGACCTGAATGATTCTTAACACCAAATTAACATTCGGATCCGTTATAATTAAATTAATTTGGGAGTTTTCCCGATTAAAACATAAGGGAGTGTGGTAAAGTGAGTACAAGTATGGTTCAGATCGTTTCCGTTCTCGTTGCTGTCGTTGCTTTTGCCTATGCCGTGTGGCTTTTCCTATGGGTCAAAAAGCAGCCGATGGAAAATGAGAAAATCAAACAAATCACAGTTCTGATACGTGACGGCGCAAGAACATTTCTAAAAAAAGAATATGCAACCCTGGCTAAGTTCTGTGGCGTTGTTGCTGTCTTGATTCTCGTATTCCTGCCTTCTCCGATATGGAAGGGCAACTGGGCAGATAACGTCTCTATGGCTGTTGCGTACCTCTTTGGTACAATCTTTTCGGCGATTGCCGGAAAAATTGGTCTCGAAGTTGCAACTATGGCTAACGGCCGTTCCGCGGAAGCGGCAAAAAAGGGGATTAAACCTTCATTTATGGTCGGATTCCGTGGCGGCGCTGTCATGGGAATGGCTGTCGTCGGTGCCAGTCTTCTCGGCGTAACGCTTGTTTATGCTCTGACTGGTGACGAATCAACGATTCTTGGCTTTAGCTTCGGCGCGAGTTCTCTGGCACTCTTTGCGAAGGCCGGCGGCGGAATCTTTACAAAGACGGCGGATATCAGCGCTGACCTGACTGGAAAAGTTGAGCTTGGGATTCCGGAGGACGATCCGAGAAACCCCGCAGTCGAACGTAGCTTCGATGGCTGCTGCGCTTGTCATGGCAACATCATTGGACAAAGCGATAGGCGGAGAAAAAAATGTTGGAATGGTTTTCTGCTTTGCTGCGCTAGGTCTGCTTGCCTCCATTATTGGCGTTATGACAGCCAGAATCGGAAAACATGGGAACCCAACCCGGGCATTAAACTCGAGCACATACGTTACAACAGCCATCTACACAGTACTAACTGCGATTGCCACCTTTGCGTTC
>CAZGYK010000098.1:4379-6404 GCA_964530485.1 uncultured Oscillospiraceae bacterium | reverse complement strand
ATGCCTGAAATCCAAGTTCCTTTGCCCGCTCCATCGCCGCGCCAAGCGCGTTGGTCTCTTTCGGAACGGTACAGAATACCCGGATTCCAAATCCTTCAAACTCCTTTGGCGTAAGGGTATCCCCTTTCGGATCATTTGAAAGAAGCCTGTTTTTGATCGATTCCGGAAGTTCATCAAAAACCTCATACCGCTTTGCTGTCAGAATGGCGTGTTCGGTGGTTGTCCGGTCTGGCAGCGAATGAATCCATGTATTACCGGTAACCGCCTCGGCGTAGGTCTTGTTTCCCATATTGATCCCGCTGATCAAATTAACCATCCTCGCGGGCTGCATCATCCTCGTAAACCGCCCGCCCTTGAGCCGGTCAATCTGGTTTCGGATATGCGTCAGTTCAAGCGTCGGCATTCCCCTGTCTATCTGGCAAAGATAATTGTACCTCTCGATGTCCTCTAGGCTGATCCCCTCTTCCGGCAGGGTGCAAAGCGAGCCAACCCCGCTTCCCATTGCGGAAATAACGAGGTCTCTCGGCGTCAGTTTCGCCTCCTCGATCATCGAGACCATCCGCCAGCAGGCGTCGATAACCGCCTGATCCGGAATCGGGTGTCCTCCGGTCATAACCGGAATACGGCTAAGAATCGGTTCGTCCCCGTGTTTCGAAATCACTAGCCCGCCGAAAATCCGGTCCTCGAGAAGTTCCTCAATCGGCTTGACTGTATACTGGATTCCCTTCCCGATCGCGAACACAAAAATCCGGTCAATCGAAGAAAGGTCAAACTCCGCCGGACCGCCGACCGGATCTCCCGAAAGAACCATCGCCGCGTCGTCAAAAATAAGCTTGTCGCCCTCGAGGCGTACCAGCTTCTTTACATTATAATACGGATTCCCCGCCGACATCCCGGCTTCCATAATCTCGAGAAGAAGCTTTCTCCCCTCCCGGTTGCCGTGCCCCGTCAGCTGTTCTCCGTTCAAGATTCGGTTCATGGTTCCTCCTTATGAAACGCCTAAATCGTAGCTTTAATCCGGTCTTTTAGTCTCTTGAGTAGGTCGTTTTCATCTTCCCAAACAATCGTGTTTTTTTGAGCAACATCGAAGTGTTTGTTGTCAAAATCCGATTTTTCGCAACAGAGAATAACCTCTTTTCCTAATGCTTCCGCATACCCCGCTTCATAATAAACTCCATTCCGATGTTTCGTGAGATCAGCGACAACAAATAAACTCCGCTTAATCTCAAAAAATATTTCCGGTACAATCTGGTTGTTATGCTCTTTTGTATCAATCAGCATTGGCGAATAACCGCTTTCCCTAACCGAAGCAATAATGGTGTCTCTTACTGTTTTCATATCTGTGTCAAAAGACATTGCAACAAATGCCTGTTTCGAGATCTTGTTGTTCTGCCCAAGTTCTTGAACTCTTAGCCATGCCTTAGCTGTCAATCTGTATGTATTATTCGCTTTATCTAGGTATCCCATTTCTGTCAGTAAGTCTAAAAAACCAAACAATTCTTCTCTTGCTAGTTTTGAATCCCGCTCCAAAATAGAACACATCATACATGCCTCAACAAAAGTTGGAGAATCTGCTTCTTCAAAACAGATCTTTGAACTATACCCTGGAAGGGATGACGCGATACTCAAAAGAGCATAGTCAACTTTTTCCGAAAAAGTATTCGGGAAAAGTAGCAGTAAATCTTCACACGATAAGTCTATGGGATCATTTTCATTTTTTTCTATTTCAGTTGTATCAAACTTGTCATAGTCGAAAACCACTAGGCGTTTTCTCGGATCGTGATTGGGTTTAGGATTGATATAACGTAAATAGCGGAACATGCAGCATTGAACCCTTTTATCTAAAACATCCGGGTTACTCGGTTGCTTAAAATAGTCGGTTTCAATTATAAATCTCCCGCATTTGTCGCAGATAACGTCCCAGCCAGCTATTCTTTGAGCAGCATCTACATATGTTCCTGTTTTTCCACATACCGGGCATATTCTATCCATCTCAAACACCTTTCCCTTCGTTTATCTCTTTCT
>CAZGYK010000098.1:2264-4369 GCA_964530485.1 uncultured Oscillospiraceae bacterium | reverse complement strand
CCCGAAATCCGCCGCAAACCCTTTGTATAAAAGGATCTCCGGCCAATCCCGGTTGTCCGATCAATCAACCACATCAAAAAGCAGTTTGATTCCAAAACGTGGCGGATACCAATAAGGACCCGCCACGTTTCTCTATGATTTCCTAGTCAGCTTCTTGGTCTCTTCCGAGAACCAAAGTACAGTGCAAATCGCCGACGCTGATATTTTGAACCGCGGCAATCCCGCTGTCGAGTTCCCAAAGCGCCGCCGAAGCGTCGTGACGTTTAATCGCGTCAAAAATGTCAACGCCCTTCGCGTCCGCCTCGTTGGCCGTCTCTCCGTCAACAAGCCCGCCGGTTAAAACGGTAATCCCCTTCGCTGTCGCGTCTTTGTGGAATTCTCCGCCCGGTCCGTCGGTTCCGTCGGTGTCGACCGCCGACATAACGATGTTCTTGTTGTTTCGAAGCATCATCGCCGCCGCAAGGGAATACTCCTGGTTGGTTCCGCCGACGCCGGCTTCTCCCTGAACGGTGGTCAACAGTTCGCCGGTTCCGAGAATCGCGCAGGGCGGTTCAAACGGCTCGCCGTACTTCGAACAGTTTAGCGCAATCTGTGCAACAAACTTTCCGGTTACCGAAGCTTCGGTCAAGGTCGCGCGGGTTAAAATATGCGTTTTGAACCCAAGTTCCTTCGCCTTATCTCTCGCGACGTTGAGCGAGGAAAGCGCCTCGGGCATTACGCCGTAGGTAATCGCGTCAAACGTCCGGTATTCTTCATGGCGAACGACGCCATTGTTCGGATCAGGGTTTAAGAGATAGTTACGGATGGATTCCGGAAGCTTGTCAAAAACATCATACTGTTTCGCGATCACAATCGCCTCTTCCGGAGAGGTACAGTCGGGCAGACAGTGCATCCAGAAGTTACAGCGCAGCAGCGCTTCGTAGCTCGAATAGCCGTGCTTTCTTCCGTGCGCCATCAGCATGTCCGGTCCGACACCCATCAAGTTGACCATCTTCGCCGGATGGATCGCGCGGGAATAGCGCCCACCTTTGATCCGGTCGATCGAGCTTCTGATATAGCTGAGCTCGTCTGTTGAAATCCCGTAATCGATCTGGCAAAGATAGGTGTAGTCTTGGATATCCTTGACCGTAATTCCTTCGACCGGAAGGGTACAGAGCGATCCGATTCCGTTGCCCATCGCGGTGATGACGAGATCATTCTCGGTCAACTTCGCGTCGGTGATGATGTCAAGGATTTTCTGCATCCCCTCGAAACAGAATTCATCCGGTACCGGATGCCCGCCGAGCAGAACCGGGATATCCTTGAGGATGATGTCGTCGCCGTGTTTTGCAAGAACATATCCGGCTTCGATCCGGTCGCCGAGAAGTTCCTCAAACGGCTTGATCATATACTGGATTCCCTTGCCTACGCCGAAGACATAAATCCGGTCAATTTTGTCGAGGTCATAGACCTGCGGACCCTGATAGGGGGCTCCTTCCGGAACCATAAGCGGGTTGTCAAAAATCAGCTTGTTTCCTTCAAGCCTGATCAGCTTGCTGACGTTGTTGTACGGATCGGCGGCGGCAAGTCCCGCCTCCATAATATCCGCAAGAAGCTTGCGCCCCTTTTTGTTTCCATGATTGGTCAGCGCTTCATAGTTGAGCGTTCTCATAATCAGTGATTACTCCTTGTTCGTGATCGGAATGTTCCTTATTTTACTGCAAAACGGCTTCCCTTGAGTCCATGTTTGCCGGCAAACTTCGCTCTGGAACCGAGTTCTTCTTCAATTTCGATGAACCGGTTTCCGTTTTCTCCGATTCCGCTTTCGCGAACCGATCCAACCTTCAAGCCGACGCAGTAATCGCAGATCGCTACGCCTTCTCCGCGGGAGTCACAGGGCATAACGCCGTAGTTGTTGTTGTAGGCAAGGTTGATCATGTCAAACGATTCGGTAATGGTTCCGATCTGGTTGACCTTGAGGAGAACGGTGTTCGCCGCGCCGTGTTTGATTCCTTCGAGAACGCGCGCCGGGTTGGTGGTAAAGAGGTCGTCTCCGACGACCTGGATGTCGACGTCCTTCGTATATCTTCCGGTCATCTCGTAATCGTCTTCCGGAAGTGGGTCTT
>CAZGYK010000098.1:0-2254 GCA_964530485.1 uncultured Oscillospiraceae bacterium | reverse complement strand
AGCTGTACGAGGTAATCGTAAAGTTCTTCCATGCTGCGCGGCTTCGCGTCAAAGAGTCCTTCAAACTTCTGGGTATCCTTATTGAAATAGGTGTCGGAAGCAATGTCCATCTGCAAACCGATGCGTCCTTCATAGCCGTACTTCGCGATGGTTTCGCCCATCATGTTCCAAAGAACTTCGTCGCTCTCGACGACGCCCGGCCCGATCAAAAGCTGGTTTACGCCAACGAGTCCGATGTTGAAGGTATCGCGAATCAGGCTGTGCCAGCGCTCGCTGATATCCCAAAGTGCATAGCTCGCATCCGCAAAGGTGTCAAAATCATACGCGACAAATCCGAGCGAAGGTTTTCCGCCGCAGGTTTTCGCGTGGTCGCCGTAACGGTCGCTGCCTACGAGACAGATCGCGCCGGGAACCGGAAGCGTATAGGCAGAGCTGCCGCCGATATGCTCGTAAAGGGGAATGCCAAGCGCCGCCGCGCCGGCTTTCAGAACCGCCGCAGATACCGCGCCGGTCGAGTTTCCGCCAAGAACGTCTTTGCCGATTTTGAGCATCGCGCCGTCTACTTCGATCTGTTTCGTCGCGTCCATCCCGATGATGGCCGGGGCGATCATTTCGTTAACCGCGTTGACCGCGCGCATCACGCCTTTTCCGCGCCATTTCTCGCCGCCGTCGTAAGCAAACGGGATTTCGTGTGTTCCGATCGAGATGCCCGCGGTACAAACCGCTCTTCCGATCGCGCCGCTCTCGGTTTTAACGATTGCTTCTACGCCCGGATGGCCGCGCCCTGTCATGACCTGGCGCCCTTTGACTGATACAATTGTTGACTTCATGCGTTTTTCCTCTTTTCAATAATGATAATATTTATTTAACTGCGAAACGCGAACCTTTAAGACCATGCTTTCCGGCAAATTTTGCCCGGCTTCCAAGCTCGCGTTCAATTTCCATAAACCGGTTCGCGTGCTCGCGAACGCCGGCTTCGCGTACCGACCCAACCTTGAGTCCAACGCAGTAATCGCAGATATCAATGCCCTCACCGCGGGAGTCGCAGGGCATAACGCCGTACCCGTTGCTATATGCGAGGTTGACCATATCGAATGATTCGGTGATAGATCCAATCTGGTTTACCTTGAGAAGAACGGTGTTCGCCGCTCCGTACTTGATTCCTTCAAGTACGCGGGCCGGATTGGTGGTAAAGAGGTCGTCGCCGACAACCTGAATATCTACGTCTCTCGTAAACCGTCCGGTCATCTCGTAGTCATCCTCCGGAAGCGGGTCTTCCATGATGATGAACGGCCATTTTTTCGGCATATCAACAAGATAGGAATAGAGTTCTTCCATCGACCTCGGTTTGGAATCAAAGAGACCTTCAAACATCTTTGTCTCTTTGTTATAGTAGGTGTCCGACGCGATGTCAATCTGAATCCCAACGCGGTTCTCATACCCGTGTTTGCAGATGATTTCCGCGATAATATCCCAGATTTCTTCGTCTCTCTTAAAATAACCCGGTCCGATCCAGGTCATTCCCTGCGTGCTTACGTGAAGCCCGCGCGGCGCAAGAACCTCGCCCCAGCGGTCGCTGATGTCCCAAAGTGCATAGCTCGCCTCGGAAAACGTCTCAAAATCATACGCCATAAAAGTAACGGTCGGCTTTCCGCCGGCCGGTCCAAACGGCTTGCCGTAACGGTCGGAACCGCCGTAGGCTATCGATCCGGCTACCGGAAGCGTATAGGCAGAGCTGCCGCCGATATGTTCGTAAAGGGGAATGCCAAGCGCCGCCGCGCCGGCTTTCAGAACCGCCGCAGAAACAGCCCCGGTCGAGTTTCCGCCGAGAACGTCTTTGCCGATTTTGAGCATCACGCCGTCTACTTCGATCTGTTTGCTGGCGTCCATGCCGATGATGGCCGGAGCGATCATTTCGTTGACCGCGTTAACTGCGCGCATCACGCCTTTTCCGCGCCATTTCTCGCCGCCGTCATAAGCAAACGGGATTTCGTGTGTTCCAACAGAAATGCCGGCCTGGCAGATCGCCTTGCCAATGGCGCCGTTTTCGGTTTTGACAACCGCCATGATCCCCGGATGCCCGCGCCAGGTCTGAACCTCATAACTGTCTACCGATACAATTGTCGTTTTTGCCATTTTTCCTCCTAAAACCCTTTTTCATTTTACCGGTCTCCGCAAAAGGGCGAAGAAACCGTTAACTGCAAATTATTATATCATAGATTTATAGCTGGTTAAATGAAAAACGCTAAAGTGT
>CAZGYK010000097.1:0-6471 GCA_964530485.1 uncultured Oscillospiraceae bacterium | reverse complement strand
TCTTCGGTCTTCCCGGGCTCGGGAAAATTTCGGTTGATGCAGTCAACTACCGAGATTACCCGATCATTATTGCAATTAACGCTATGTTGGCCTTGCTTACCCTGCTCAGCACAATCATTGCTGACATTCTTTATGCAATGGCCGATCCGCGAATCAAATACGATTAGGAGGTAAACACGATGAGCAACGTAGAGATTACAAAAAATGCAAAAAGTGCAAAACGGCAAAAATCCTCACTCGAACGTGGATATTGGGCCGGCGTGTTTTTCCGCCTAAGAAAAAACAAGATGGCTTTGATTAGCGTTTTTGTTTTGCTTGCCCTTGTCATTGCCTGTCTCGTTGTTCCCATTATTTCACCGTACGATATTATCAAGACCGATACGCTTAACCGCGAGCAGCCACCAAGCGCAGCACACTGGTTCGGAACTGACCAAATCGGCCGTGACATCTTTACCCGCTTCTTTTATGCGGGAAGGATTTCTCTTGGAATCGCTCTCGTTGTAACGCTTCTCGAATGTATTCTTGGCGTTGTTCTGGGCGGCATTGCAGGGTATTACGGTAAAGCGATAGATACTATTATCATGCGGATCTGTGAAGTCTTTATGAGCTTCCCTTTCCTTATGTTTTGTATCACCGTTGTTGGTATCCTTGGAAATAACCTTTTTACCTTGATTGGTGTCTTGGTCATCTTAAGCTGGCCGAGTATCGCAAGAATTGTACGTGGTCAGATTCTTACGCTCCGAGAGCAGGAATATATGGAAGCGTGCGAAGCGCTTGGAATCAGTGACTTCAAACGAATTTTCCGCCATCTTCTCCCGAACATCATGGCCTATGTTATTGTTTACGCGACTCTTGGCATGGCATCTGTCATCCTGACCGAAACTGCCCTCTCGTTCCTCGGTCTCGGCGTTTCTCCCCCAACTCCAACGTGGGGTACCATGATTCAAGAAGCACGGAACACGATTATTCTTCAACATCGCTGGTGGTATTGGATTCCGCCTGGATTGGGAATTTTTATTTCAGTAATGTGCTTTAACCTGATCGGTGACGGTATGCGCGATGCTATCGATCCGAAGATGAAGCGTTAGGCGGTGAAAAAATCCATGATTCAAAATAATCAAGATGTTTTATTAGAAGTAAATAAGTTGAAGACATATTTCTATACCGAAAGCGGTACCGTTCGCGCGGTGGACGAGGCGAGCTTTTTTGTTAGAAAAGGCGAAACACTCGGAATCGTCGGCGAATCCGGATGCGGCAAGAGCATTTCCTGCATGTCGATTATGCGCCTTGTTGAAACCCCTCCCGGGGTTTATGAAGGCGGCGAAATCACATTTGACGGAAAAACGCTCCTTCGAATCAATGAAAATGAAAAATATTTGATCTCTGATGACGAGATTCGAAAGATCCGAGGAAACGACATCTCGTATATATTTCAGGAACCGATGACTTCTCTTAATCCGGTCTTTAAGATTGGCGAGCAAATCAGCGAACCGATGATTCTACATCGAGGGATGACAAAACAGGAAGCTTGGGATGAAAGTATCCGCCTTTTGGAGCTTGTACGAATTCCTAACCCCGATCGAGTCGTGAATGATTATCCTTTTTCACTTTCCGGCGGGATGCGTCAGCGCGCCATGATCGCGATGGCTCTTGCTTGTGAACCGAAGCTTCTGATTGCAGACGAACCTACAACCGCGCTCGACGTAACAATTCAAGCGCAGGTTCTCGATCTCATGAACGATCTGAAATCCCGTATCAATGCTTCGATTATCTTTATAACGCACGATCTTGGCGTTATTGCTGAAATGAGCGACAGGGTTGTTGTTATGTATGCCGGAAAAGTTGCTGAAGTTGCCTTTGTAGACGACTTATTCTCTAACCCTAAGCATCCCTATACACAGGGACTAATTGCTTCTAAACCGGATATGAATACATCAAGCGGAAGATTGCATGTCATTCCAGGCAACGTCCCTGACCTAACCAAGCGCCCCGCCGGATGTCCGTTTCATCCGCGATGTGATCGCGCAACCGACATCTGTAAAAAAGAGTTTCCGCCTGTTCATAATTTCTCAAATGAGCACAGTGTCTGTTGCTGGGCCTATGAAGAAGAGGGGGAAAAAGCATGAGTTCAACGATTCAACATGACGTGTTGGTTGACGTAAAATCAATCAAAAAGTATTTTCCAATCAAGTCAGGCGTATTTCATAAAACTGTAAACTTCGTCAAAGCAGTCGACGATGTGTCGTTTTCGGTAAAACGAGGCAGAACGATGGGGCTTGTCGGCGAATCCGGATGTGGTAAATCTACAACAGGTCGTGTGCTGCTCCGGCTTTTAGAGGCAACCAGCGGTGAAGTTTTCTTTAACGGACAGGATATCCTGAAAGTTGATAAGAAAACGCTTCACGACTTGAGAACAAAAATGCAGATCATTTTCCAAGATCCCTATAGCTCTCTCAACCCTCGCTTGACGGTTCAGGATATCGTTGGCGAAGCGATGATGGAACATAAAATTGTATCGAATAAGCATGAGATGCGGGAACGTGTCATTGACATTATTGGAAAATGTGGCCTTTTCCCAGAACAGGCCTCCCGATATCCCCACCAGTTCTCCGGTGGCCAACGTCAAAGGATATGTATCGCGAGAGCGCTCGCGGTGAATCCGGAATTTGTTGTATGCGACGAAGCAGTTTCGGCTCTTGACGTATCTATCCAGTCCCAGATTATCAACCTCCTAAAGGATATGCAGGACGAGATGGGACTTACCTATCTGTTTATATCCCATGACCTTTCTGTCGTTAAATTTATCAGCGATGACGTCGGCGTAATGTATCTCGGCCAGATTGTTGAATACGGCTCAAAGGACGAGATTTTCAAAAATCCGATGCATCCCTATACTGAAGCGCTCCTCTCTGCTGTTCCATCCTTCGACCCCTCCCTTCGCAACAGTAAGAAGCGCATCATCATGGAGGGTGATATTCCCTCCCCGTCCAATCCTCCTTCCGGATGCCGATTCCATACAAGATGTCCTTATGCGACTGATATGTGCCGCGAAGTTATCCCGGAAAACAAGGAATTGGATTCTGGTCATTTTGTCATGTGCCACAAAGCACAGGGACTCTTTTAGGTGTTGATTCCATGTTTTTTAATAACCGCAGGGTCGAACAGGATCTCGAAAAAATCAAAAAAGCGAATCTTTCTCCCGAACAACTTGCTGCTGAAGAAGCAAAGGAGAATGAGATAAAGGAATCGTTTAAGACAAAGGGCGACAAGTTTACCGCGAAAGATCTTTTTGCGATGACAATAGCGATATTAAGCTTGATCCTCCCCTACCTTCTCATCTTCGGCATTGTTATCGCCCTGTTCTTTCTCATTTTTTTAAGATGAGTAAAGCCCGTGAAGTTCACGGGCTTTCTACTTTTTATGAAATTCAAACGCTTGCAAGATCGATCAAGTCTGGATTATACTAAATAAGGCGCAATCAACATACATACGACGCTGGAGGAACACCATGATCGATGGAAATCCAATATTGTTCTTTTGTATTTTCGGCGGAATCATTGCGCTGATTCTTCTACTGTCGCGTCTTGCGCTTAAGTATACGTTTTGGCGCAAGGCATTCAGTGCTATCAGCCTGACAGCTACCTGCCTTTACACTGCTTGGCGCCTTATTTTTACCTTGAATTTTTCAACTGCGTTTTCCGGAGTCTTTTCATCCATTTTGATTCTCGCAGAAATTCTTGGAATTTTTTCGAGCATCTTATTTATTTTCCTTTTTTCAAATCTTCTCCCGAAAGACGAGGCTCCGCTCTGGGATCCTTCTTTCATGCCAAGCGTAGACATCCTTATCAGTACCTATAATGAAACTCTCCGGTTGGTAATCTCAACCGCTCTTGCTGCGAAAGCACTTCCATATCAAAACAAAAAAGTTTATGTCTGCGATGACGGAAAGCGTCAGGACTTAAAAGAGCTTTGCAACAAATATGGCATAAACTATCTTTCCCGTGAAGACAGTGCCAACGGAAAAGCCGGGAACATCAATCATTCCGTAAGCGTAACTGACGGCGATTTCATCATGCTGCTTGATGCGGACTTTATTGTAAAAGAGAACATTATTAAGAATGCGTTGCCCTATTTTCAGGATCAGAAAGTTGCTTTAATTCAATACCCGCAAACCTTTTATAACAAAGACCCGTTTCAACTCCTCAGCAAGCGTTTCTACAATGAACAGGACTTCTTTATGCGCTTTATGGAACCACGTCTTGCTTCCTACAATGCAACGATCCACGTTGGCACCAATGCTTTAATCCGGCGCACGGCGCTTTTGGAAATCGGTGGAGTTCCGACCGTCAGCGTTGCTGAGGATATGGGAACCGGCCTCCTTTTGCAGAATGCAGGTTATCAGGTATTATTCTTAAATAAAGCATACGCGCTTGGTATCGCTCCTTTTCGCCTAGAGGATCTTCAACGTCAACGTTCGCGCTGGGCGAAAGGTGTACTCCAAAATTTTGTCGCGCTAAAGCCGCTTCGAATGAAAGGCTTGAACCGTACGCAAAAACTTCTTTATCTAAACTCACTTCTATATTGGTTTACCTCTTTTGAAAAACTGATCTATATTATCATGCCAACCCTTTTTATGGTTTTTGGCGTTTCGATTGTTAGGATGAACTTGCAGCAAATCGCCTATATTACGTTTCCATTTATTCTTCTACAAATGTTTAGTTTCCACGTTTTGGTTGGAAAAGTCCGATCATTCGACGAATCTCACATCTACGACACTCTTGTTGCGCCATTCCATGCGTTAGCGATTCTAGAAGAGCTGTTCGTTGTCAAAGAAAAAAAGTTTCACGTCACACCAAAAGATATCAACCAGACAAAAGCCTATAATTTCCGCGCAGTCATGCCTCATATTTTGTTAATGATCTGGCTGCTATTCTCAATTGGCTTATCAATATGGAAGTTAACGGTTGGCGTCCCCTACCCTCTCGGGTATTATGTCTGTATGTTTTGGACGCTATATAATATCTACGCTCTTGTCTACGCTCTAGTTTCCGCCAAACCTCTCAAAGTTGACTCTGTCGGAGAAGCGCTTAGTGTTTCAATTGACGAATACCTTCATTGCGATGGCAACCTCTTTATTGCCGACCGTATGAGCTTCGAGGGTTTTAGTATTGCAGCGCCAAAAAACAACGGAGAGTTCAAGGGCGAAGAGACCTATCATTTTATTGTCGACAGAACAGGACTTAAACTATCCGCCAAATACGTCGAATATAAAGACCACCATCACATTTTTCTTTTTGACAGCTATACGGAACCAGATGCTGCTCTTAGAATCGCTCGATTCTACTCCCAGGAGTTGCATGCCGCCAAAGTATTGGACTTTGACATTGACGCGACTGCATATAGCTAAAATACAACAATCGTCTTGTTTCTATTGAAAATCTACAAAACCCGGAGGTATCCATGAACTGTCTTAACAAATTTGAACGCAAACATCCAAAATTCGGTATCTCAAACTTGATGATCTACCTCGTTGTCGCGATGCTATTTGTCTATGTGTTTGACCGCGCAATGCCGAATCAATCTTTGAGCTCGCTCCTGTATTTTGACTCAGCTCTTATTCTTGAAGGTCAAGTCTGGCGGCTGATTACCTTTATCTTTCTTCCGCCGGCGTCAGACATCGTATTTATCATTTTCGCCCTCTACTTCAATTATTTGATTGGAACCTCACTAGAAATCGAATGGGGTACCTGTACCTTTACAATCTACTATATCATCGGTATCATCGGTGCAATCATTTCCGGGTTTATTACCGGATCCACAACTAACGTCTACTTAAACCTTTCGCTCTTTTTCGCTTTTGCAATCCTTTTTCCAGATTTTCAGATTATGTTGTTCTTCATTCTTCCGATCAAAATTAAATATCTTGCCTTTTTGAACGGTTTATATTTTATTGTTGAGCTGATCATCGGTAGTTGGTCGCAGCGCGCTGCCATTATCGCTTCATTGATCAATCTGATAATTTTCTTTTCCGGAACCTTTATACAAAACATCAAACGACAGACGCAATACCGAAAAACAAGAAAGAATTTCCGCCAACAGAATCGATCCAGCAAATTCAACAGTCGCGATATGTGGAATTAGCCAAGATTTTCACTTATATAATGTCTTTATCATCATTTCATAAAACCCCCGCTGTCATATGACAGCGGGGGTTTATTTATCGTTTCTGAAAAAACTCAATTACTTCGTTGTCCGGTCCATAGACAAATGCATTCGTCGCGGGCATTGTCCCAAGCATTACATCGTTCGGTTCGCTTCTAACAGTCGCTCCGGCTTTTGTTGCTAGCATAAATGCCACTCTTACGTCATCGGTCTCCAAACAAATATGCGCCCAACGCGCGTTTTGCTCCGTTTCCTCTACACCGCGCGGAATAATTTCGACCACAGCGCCCTCTGCCAATTGTACAAGAT
>CAZGYK010000096.1:3157-6491 GCA_964530485.1 uncultured Oscillospiraceae bacterium | reverse complement strand
CGCCGCCATCCCCCTGAGAGATCGGACGTCCAAGCGAGCGATAAAGCGAAATTAGCGCGCGGTATACCTTCGTCGAAATCATAAGGGCTTCGGAAAAACAGTCGGCCTTCATCGGAATGATCATGTAGTCCTGAATGTCGGTGTCCCCGATTAGCGGGATGACCGGAACCGGAAGCGTGACGGCTTCGTCGCCGCCGAGCCAGCGAAAGAGAGGAAGTTTTGCCTCGTTCGCCGCCGCATATGCCACCGCGATTGAACAGCCGAGAATCGCGTTCGCTCCGAGTTCCGATTTGTTCTCGGTTCCGTCGAGTTCAATCATCGCCCTGTCGATCGCCGCCTGATTAGAAGCGTCCATCCCGATAAGAACCGGCGCGATGCGTAAATTGACGTTTTCTACCGCTTTTAATACGCCTTTTCCGCCGAAATGTGCCGGATCGCCGTCCCGGAGCTCGAGTGCTTCGTAAATCCCCGTCGATGCGCCGGACGGAACGATTCCCCGTCCCTTCGCGCCGGACGCTAGCGTTACCTCTACTTCTACCGTCGGATTTGCGCGGGAATCAAGTACCCAACGTGCCAGAACAGATTCAATTCCACTGCTTCCCATCCCGTACCTCTTAGATCAATTGCTCTTCTCTGAACCATTGTCATCTGTCTGTTTCAGTCCGTCAATCTTCTCGTGGAGCGAGTCTATCGACGTTTTTAACCGGTCATGCTTTTGTTGAAGCTCATCAACTGAATCTTTTAAAGCATCATGCCGTTTATGGAGTTTTTTGACGCTCGCATGAATATTGGTTCCTACCCCGGCTGCTATCGAAGCGCCAAGAGCGCTCAAAACGTTGGTATAGTTCCCCATAACAAGCTGCATATCGTTGCTTGGCGCGCTTCCATTGAATGCAGGTATCAAGAGACAGGCGAGTGCAAAGATGACCAGATAAAAAAACAGAAACAAATAAATGAAAATCGAGAGCTTGCTGGAAAGTATGACCGGTATCTTTTCAAGTATCCCTTTCTTTTCTCCCTGCTCGGATGAATTGGAAAGTTGATCACTCATTGAAAACACCTCATCTCCAAGTTTATCTTATTTGCTTTCTTTAGTGTATCACGAAAATTCAAGAAAATCAGCGATTTATGATCGAGAAACGACAGGTTCATAAAAAGTTTCTGGAAATGAGACCATGTTGTAATTCTTTCCGGCGTACGGTTTGATATAATACATTTTAGTGAAAATGGCCTAATTCCGGCCGAATCCATGTGTAAAGGACAAGAATCATGCAAAAAAGAATTGTTGCGGCGATATTGGCGGGAATTTTGTTCCTGATCGTCGCTTTACCATTGACAAGCTGTGACAAACGAAGCGCCGACGAAATCTATTCCGACGCAAACCAGTATTTTGATCAGGGTGATTTCGCCAAAGCTGCGGCAGACTATGTCCGCGCATACGGCGAAGATAAAACGCTTGTTGAAGCCTATGTCGGGGCAATCCAATCCTACCAGGAACTCGGAATCGAATATCGGATGTATGAGTGCTGTGAAGAATTGATCAAAAATCTTCCCGATGATCCTACCGGGTATTTAATCGCCGCAAATCTCTACGCCAAACAAAACGACTTCGCGAAAGCGCTTGAATACTATCTCCGTCAAGTCGAAGCGGTTCCGACTGTATCTGAGGGGTATGAAAAAGCTGTCCGAATCTATTATAACAACAATGATATTGAAACCGCGCTGCGCTATGCCGAGCTGATGATGGAACAATTTCCAGAGCTCCCGTCCGGCTACAATTACGCTACCGAATTTCTCATTATGCAGAAAAAGAATGCGGATGCGCTCGCGCTTGCCGAAAAAACCGTTGCTCTCTTTCCCGAAGATACAACCGGATATATCTATATCGGATATCTCAAACTGGAATCGGGCGACGTTGCCGCTGCCGCCTCTATCGCCGACCGCTGCCCCGACCAAAATGACGAGCGCGTGTCGATGCTCAAAAAAATGGTGCGCGGCAAAGACGTAATCACGTTTTCCGATCCATCAATGGAAACTGCAGTTCGAACTTTTCTTGGCCGTGAAGCAAACGATATTCTTCTCGAAGACGTCTTTGATATCCGGTATATCGAGATCAAGGGCGGAAGCAGCCCAAAAGTTGTGATCGAAGAAACCGATGTCCCGCTTGATGTTCCGGTAGGTTCCCTTTCTGATCTTGCCTATTTTGAATCCCTCGCAAGTATTGAGATCGGAGATCTCGAATTCCCGGACTATTCCGTTCTTTCCGGCTTAACCGGGATGTTGCATATCAACTTCCATACAACAAACCTCGATACCGTCGACTTTATCAAAGACATGTCCCATCTGATTACGCTTCATGTTACCAACAGCAAGCTTACGAACTTTTCGGTAATTGAAGATATCGTCTCGATCCAGGATATCGATCTTAACCAGAATAATATCGCCGAGATTCCGAACCTGAGCCAGCTTGCAAGGTTAAAAGTTCTGACGCTGAACAACAACAGCCTTTTTGACCTTGCGAATCTTTCCGGCGCAAAACAACTCGAAAGTCTCTACCTCGCCGGCAACTCGGAGATAACCGATGTCTCGCCGCTCAAATCTTTGGAAAAGCTAACTACGCTCAGTCTCTCGGGATGCAGCGTAACCGATTATTCCCCTGTCGACCATGTCGAGAATCTGACAAAATAGCCGTTTCTCCCGTAAACTAAGGCTTCTACGCCAAACGCCGCCGTCCGAACAAACGGACAGCGGCGTTTTCATATGATCGTTACCAATATAGGATTTCCTTCGCCTTAATCTGCTTTATCTGATTCGAATCCTTAATCTTGTTGCCGCGAAGATCCAGTTTTTCCAACTTAGCGTTCATCGAGGCAAGCGCCTCAACGTCGGTGATCTTGTTGTAGGAAAGATCAAGCTCCTTGAGTGCCGGAAGTTCTGCGAGCGGAGAAATATCAACGATATAATTGTCGGTAAGCGAGAGTATCGTCATCTGATCCATCGATTTTAGCGCATCAATCGAAACAACGTCGTTTGTTTCGAGGTAGAGTTCTTTGAGCGTCGCCAAAGATTGGAGCGGACGAATATCTTTTACTTTGGTATCCCGTATCCAAAGATATTCGAGTTTTCGGATAGATCCGATCCCGGAAAGATCCTCTATCGGTATCGAATTAATCGAAAGAACCTTTAGTCCCGAAAAATTAATGAAATCAGCGAGCGTCTTAATGGTGCCCTTTACCTTTGGCTGCGTTAACCCGTTGACTTTGATTACCCCGAGGTCCTTGTTCTCCATGCCGTTGTGAATGCGGCTCGAACCATGAATCTCGATCCGCTCAAT
>CAZGYK010000096.1:0-3147 GCA_964530485.1 uncultured Oscillospiraceae bacterium | reverse complement strand
CCCCGAGCGTTACGATCCCTTCCGGCCGGTTGAGATAATTGCGGATTACCTCTTCGATAAACGGGTCTTTCCAGTCTATCATCACATAGCTCGATACCGAGGAATACGCTTTTCTAACTTCGGAGTCTCCAGTTTTCTTAACCCCGTCTTCCAATACGGCTATCGCGGCAAAATACTGGCGGTTCTCAAAGTAGTACTGCCCGACCTCGAGATATCCGCTCGGTTCTTCGGGAACCATCAAAACCAGCTTTAGGAAAACTTCCTGTGCCTCTACGGCTTCGCCTTTCTCTTTATAGTAGTTTCCTAAAAGAAGATATCCATCCGGCTGATCCGGGAAGAGGTCAATGATCTTTTGATACGCTGCTATTGCCTCGGTTTCTTTCCCCGAATCTGCAAGAAGCTTTGAAAGCCCGACATATCCGTCGATCTCCTCGGGTTTTGCGCGGACTAGCATCTCGTATTGTCGAATTGCCTCGTGGACATCCCCTTTTTTCAAATATGCTTCGGCAATCCCGAGATATGCCTCCTGGTCTTCCGGCTCATCGACAAGATATTCATAAAATTCATTGATCGCATCATCATATAAACCGGCAGCAAGAAAATCCCTCGCCGAGGCCAAACGTTCTTCCGGCGTCTTCATACAGCCGGTCATCAGAGGCAGCAAACAAAATACAACTGCCAGAAAAGCCGTAATTTTTCGTCTCATCTCTGTCTCTTGAACCCCTTCAATTTATTCTTACGCCAAATGAACGAACATCCGTTCTCTTCGCTTCCCGGCTTTCTGCCGAGCAAGAGGTTCGCATCATTCCATCAATTCTATCTGCTGAACATCAAAAAATGATCAAATCTTGAATTATTCCGTAAATCCCTTTTTTAACATACTTTGGCGATACCTGTAATCCGGAAGAACGCTCTCAACGAGAGCATAAAACTGTCTTCCGTGATTTTTGTGACGGATATGGGCGAGCTCGTGAACAACAACATAATCGATCGCCATCTTTGGATACCGCATCAAACGGTAGGAATAACAAATCCCATTCTTTGCGCTGCAGCTCCCGAACCGTTTTTCTGCCGACGTGATCTTTACCGAAACCGGCGTAAGCTTCATCAGCTCCGAAAAGTGCGCCGTCCGCTCGGCGAGAAACGCTTTCGCCTCTTTTTTTAGCTCCGCGATCTCTTCCCTCGACAAAGGTGGAAACTGTTCGCGGTGTTTTTGCTGCTTGCTCCGCTGCTTTTCAATCCATGCGGCGTGCTCTTCAACAAATCGTTCGATCTCCCGTTTTGAAATCCGTATCGGCGCCCGAACAACCGCAGTTCCCTCCGCGTCTACCATCAGTGACATGGTCCTGCGTTTCGAACGTATTAATTGATATTCTGTCATGCTCTTCTTCCCGGCATCCCTGAAATCTGCCTCAAAAAACGCGACACTTCCGTTCGCGTTCTGCGCCTATAGCGCAAGGCTTCGCTGCTATCGTGAGTTTCGCGCTTTATTTACTTTTTATATCATACCATGCCACCTTTTGAATTTGAAGGGAAAACATCCGCATTTTTTCGATATTTCATGACGTTTTGGTGACAAAAACTCTCCTTTCCTTCAATTCCAATTTATTCTATAATAGAAATAAGAAAACAACCGGATTCTATATGCAAAAATGTGTCGTATGGAGGGTTTTTATGGACGACCTGCCGGATCTTCTAAAAAACTTTCTGGACGGCGAAGGGAAACTGATCCGCTATCCTTCGAAGCGCCGTATGAAATGGCTTGCTCTTTGCTATCTTGCCGAAAAATTCCGGCCTGATACAGATTACTCCGAAAAGGAAGTCAATGAAATTCTCAAAACATGGAATACTTTTTCGGATCATGTATTGCTTCGACGCGAGCTCTACGAATTCGGTTT
This sequence comes from uncultured Oscillospiraceae bacterium, assembly GCA_964530485.1. Taxonomy (GTDB): domain Bacteria; phylum Bacillota; class Clostridia; order Oscillospirales; family Ruminococcaceae; genus WRIP01. Next base: position 1,249 of record CAZGYK010000096.1, on the reverse strand, counting down.
TCTCGATCGAGAGCGGGACGGAAGCTGCTACCGCCTCGCAAATCCCCAACCGGATCCCGCGCTTTTCGCTTAAATCGCGCTGATTTTTTAGCTGTACGATCATTCGTGCTCTGTTTTTCAAGTTTTCACCTAACCCCTTTGTTTTAGGGGATTTCTCAGTCTCAGATCACATGCGCAATTCCCCGTATTCTCTCCAAATCCACTATCCGGAGGAACCTCGCTATGAAAAAACCGCTAGCTCTTTGTCTCGCTTTGGTCGTCCTCTTCGCCGTTTCAATTCTAGTTGGAAACGAGCCTCCGCTCGCGAAGCCCGAGCCGGAAGTTCCGCTCGGAGATCCAATTCCGGCCGTCGAATCTCCGGTTACCCTTCCCGAGCCTGGCCAACACGAAAAGCCGGAGGGTATCCCGGCTATCCCTGTCGGTCCCGGACCTGTAGTTCCTGAAAAAGAAAATCCGGATTCTCCAACAATATCCCCAAATGACCCGATTATCATCACGATAAACGGCGTCGAAGCAAAGCTCGATCCAAAAGACCCCGAAGCGCTTGTAGCAAAAAACACCGAGCTTTCCGACGAAGTTAAGGCGCTGATGGATCAAACCGGGAAAGACCATGAGACCATCGTCCGGGATCTCTGGAAGCTGCATTGGAAAATGATAAACGTAAATGACAGTTGGTTTTCTGACCCGTCTTTTGGGGATTATGTTCCTGGCTTTCTTTTGTACGACCAAGCTGGCTGGAGCTATTCACCAATGTACGAATACGGGAAACCGCTCCAACGAATCTATACCGAGAACGGTATCAAGCAACTTATGAAAACACACGTGTATAAGAATCTCCCTATGTTTCTGGAATCAAACGATATCATCTACCGCAAGAATTGGTTTGCTTCAGGGTGGGACATTGCCGACGATCCGGTCTTCCGTAAAATATCCGAAACCGGAACCGCTGAAACCTACCATGTCGACTTTCGATATATAAGCTTTGACCTTGTTCCCTCCGATCCCAATATCTGTGAATTTATCGTCGAAGCGCGTTCAGACGGTCTTTGGAAGATCGAAAGCGCAAAGTTAATAAGTTAAACGGAACTCCTCGCTTGCCCATTATCTGTACCTTTTGTTTTCACCTGATATCGAAATTGCTCCCAATCCACAATCCGGAGGAACCTCGCTATGAAAAAACCGCTCGCTCTTTGCCTCGCTTTGGTCGTCCTCTTCGCCGTTTCAATTCTAGTTGGAAACGAGCCTCCGC
>CAZGYK010000095.1:0-6565 GCA_964530485.1 uncultured Oscillospiraceae bacterium | reverse complement strand
CCGGAGGAACCAATATGAATCAATCCGACTATCTCCTTGCCTTGGAAAATGCATTAAGGGCGTTAAAATCCACAAAGACCAAACGAATTCTCAATGATTACCGAATAAAATTTCAAGATGGATTAAACGACGGATTATCCGAAGAGGAAATCTCTGAGCTTCTTGGCGACCCTGCTATCGCCGCCTCAGAAGAATCCAAAACAAAGGCTCCTCCTCGCGCTATACTTCTCGCTCTGGATGTCTTTTTGATTTCGTTCTTTTTTATCCTGTCTTATCTAATACTTATAGCAGCAGCTTTATGGGCAATCGCCTCCGTTTTGGGCGGCGTTACAGTCACCTTTAATCTCCCCTTCGCGACAATACCCGCAATGCCGAGATTTGCGGGAATCGCGCTTGGGCTTGCCCTCATCTCGCTCGGTATTTTACTGTTCTCGGGCACAATCTCCGGATTTGCTTTTATCAAGAAGCTTTTCCTGAAATACATTCGATGGCACAAGTTGGCTTGGAAAGGTATCTCAACTTCAAGAGATACTACTCCGCTTGGTCTTAGTCTCGCAAAACGAAAAAATATTTTGAATACTATGAAATTCTCTGCTGTCTTCTTTGTTATCTTCTTAGCCGCTGCTTACGCTGTCTTTGCGGTTAATGCCAATAGTCTTCAGTTTTGGCACTCCTACGATTGGTTCAAAGACCCTTCCTTTGATCTTTTTCTCTTCAAAATATGATATACTGAAGAAAAACAGAAAGGTGCGCAATTATGAATATCAATGAACTGATCCTAAAACGTGAAAGCTGCCGCGACTACTCAAATAAGCCGGTCTCAACAGATCAACTAAAAGCGATTGTAGATATCGCCCGAATGGCGCCCTCCGCCGCAAACACCCAACCATGGAAATTTTATATCGCGAACGATCCTTCAGTCGTAGAAAAAATAGCGAAGGGCTGTATGCCGATGGAGAGAAACGGTTTTGCCGCAGGAGCTCCCGCTTTTATTGTTATGATAAAAGAAGTTGAAGCAGAACCATGGTTTCCGAAGACACCCTATAACCATTACTACCGGGATTTTGACTGTGGAAGTGCGGCGACCCACGTCTGCTTCGCCGCAACTGAACTCGGACTCTCAACCTGCATGATCGGCTGGTTTGATGACGAACTGATCAAAGAGGCTTGCGGTTATGGTGACAACGAGGCTGCGATCATCGTCTTTACTGTCGGGTATGCGAACACAGGCGAACTTCGCGACAAGAAGCGCAACAATCTCGACGATATTTTGACTATACTTTAGTTAAATCAAAAAACTCCCGGTTACAATTGTAACCGGGAGTTTTTGTTTTTCGACTTACCTGATTTTTTTATACTGTCTCAAAAGACCGAGATAGTCGTAGCGATATCCTTCCGGATCCCGTCCTCTTGCATCGTCCGCCATCTGAATCACACTGTCGATACTGATATTTCCCGAATAGTCGGAGTCGCGGAGCATTTGACCAAAGGCCGCAACCGAACAGGCAAAGACATAATCGCGGCTGTTCCGGTCGGCGATACTGGAAAAGGTCACCGGGCGCAAAATCAATTTGCTGTCACTCTTTCCCGGGTCCTTATACCGAATACGCAGCTCAAACAGCTCATTGCCATATTTCGAATCGGTTCCCTGTTTCTGTTCAGATTGAGTGTCGGATCCATATTTGTACCCGCTGTTTTTGCCCGCACCTTGGAGCTCTATTTCAAACATCACTACAATATCTGTCCCTGCGCCAACTTCTCCCGCATCCTTCCGGTCATCATTAAAGTCTCGGTTGTCCATCCTGCGGTTCTCATATCCAATCAATCGGTAATTCTTAACCGTTTCCGGATTGAACTCAACTTGTGTTTTAACATCTTCCGCAAGCGTAAAAAGATTGCTTCCGAGTTCTTCGACTAGAACCTTCTTTGCGGTTTGAACTGAATTGATATAGGAGTAGTTTCCGTTTCCGTCTTTCGCCAAAGTCTCCATAATATCATCGCGGATATTTCCTGTCCCAAACCCGAGAACACTAAGAAATACTCCAGTATCGCGTTTTTCAGAAATAAACCGCTGGAGGTCTTCGGTTCTGTTGATTCCGACATTGAAATCGCCGTCGGTCGCGAGGATTACGCGGTTATTTCCGTTTTTGATAAAATTCTTCTGAGCGAGCTGATAGGCTGTCTTGATCCCGTTCGCCCCGGCGGTCGAGCCTCCGGCGGTCAGATCCTCAATTGCGTTCAATATCTTGCTCTTATTGCTCCCCCGCTCACCGCTGAGAACAATATCCGAGCGCCCTGCGTAGGTCACGATCGAAACCCTGTCATTCTCGCCGAGCGTATCAACTAAAAGACCAAATGCCTGCTTCAAAAGAGGAAGTTTGTCATAAGAATCCATCGAGCCGGAGACATCGATCAAAAAAACCAAATTGCTTGGTGGAAGATCTTTCTTGTCGATGTCGTCTGTCTTGATCCGCATAAACGCCATCAGCTTATTGGAATCAAATGGAGACGGTCCGATTTCGGTATAGATTGAGAACGGACCTTCCTTATCAGTAAATGGCTCCTCGTAACGGAAGAAGTTGATCATCTCCTCAACGCGAACCGCATCGCTTGGCGGGAGACTCCCGTTTTCTATGTACCTCTGGACATTGGTATAGGACGCCGTATCAACTTTCAATGAAAAGGTCAGCATGGACTCATTTTCCGTAGAAAGCGACGTGTTCTCATCGATTTCAAGATATTTCTCAGATCCGAGAGGTGCATCCTCAGACGGCTCGTCTACTTCGTATTGCCAAGCGCTGTCAGGGTACCCTGCCTCATCGGATCCATACCCAAAAACTATTTGCGGCTGCTCATCAGATGACATCTTTTCCCCGCATGCTGTCAATAAAACCATCGTTATCGCCAAGAGAATTGCCAAATACTTCCGTTTCATCTTTCCTCTCCTTATTCGCTGTCACATTATCATTCCGCCGGTTTTCCGGCTCTTGCATATGTTAACTGCAAGACTTACGAAAACATTACAGCGTATTCGCAAAAAAGCGTTTTTGTTACCGAATTGTCATGCCGACAGCGACCAGCGTATTAAAATCGTGTACACAAGTAAGGGTATATAAGATTCCTCCCTTTTCGACAACAAGCATCTTATAATCTGGCCCGGACTTCCCGTAAGCCGGCGTTCCGTCAAGATCGATCTGCTTCAAAGACTTGTACCAGTCATCGCCGCTGTCCTCTTCTAGCGTCACTACAACATCATCCGCTTCTTTGTTCGAAAGATAATAGATACTCTTTCCCCGATCAAGCTCTTGCTTTTCAATTTCAAACCCTCTCGGAAGAGCGGCGTTGAGAGGAATCAACTTAGCGCTTGAATCCGGCATGACCTCCTCCGGCTTGGTAGCCCCCGGTCCAACCGTATCCGGCAGGGTTGGTTCCGGTCTAACTGTATCCGGCAGGGTTTCCGAATTCGTATCCGCTTCCGTATCGGTCTTACTCGGGGCTTCCGCTTCGGTTTGGGACGTTTCTGGCGCTGTATTGTTTCCCGGAAAAAGCGTCTGTTCTCTATTCTGGCGCAAAATCCCCGGCGTTATGAGTAAAATCAGGATACTTGCCGCTAGCGCGATAAAGAACGCAGTATACTTTTTTTTCTTTTTCTTCCCGATTTCGCGAACCTTTCGGTCAAGATTTGGCGTAACATAGACGGTCTTGGTTCGCTCCAGTTCTGTTAGCTCCTGCCGGAGTTCGACGCCGAATTCTTCAGCATATTGTTTGGCGATTTGCTTGAACAGCTTATCGTTATGATTCTCTTGCATCGGCATACCCCTCCTTTACCAGGATTTCCGCAAGCTTTTTCTTTGCCCTGTGTAACTTTACCGTCACATTGTTTTCAGTTATTCCAAGGGATTCGGCGATTTCTTTATGGGATAAATCATACGCAAATTTAAGCACAAATATATTTTTGGAAACCTCATCCAAACGTCCGACGACCGCAAATATTTCTTTTGAATTGAGTTCTCCAATAATATCTAGTTCCATCTCGCTTTTGTCTGGAAGATCGAGATCAAACGAATCGACTGTCTCTCTCTTCTTCTTTTGGTACATTGTAAAGGCAACATTCTTTACAATGGTTACAAGGAACGAAATGCTTCGGTTCGAATCCGGATCTTCAATTTTATCCAGGTTCTTATAGACCCGAAGAAATGCCTCGCTGACTGCATCTTCTGCCTGCATTACGTCTTTTAGTATCGCATATGCCTGATGTATCAAGAGGTTCTTATATTTTGTATAGAGATATTCAAACTTATCCCGTTCTTCTTCGGACGCAAACGTCAACAAGAAAATCAAAGAGAACCTTCCTTCCAGCCCGCTTCTGAAATACCTGTCTCATTCATGTAAACCTTGAACACGACTAAAATATTACACCAGGCGAGATTATTATAAAAAACCTGCGGTCTCATGCGGTTTCCCGCCGACCGCAGGTTTTATCCTGCATTTACTATATCGTTTTCGCTTCTTCCCTGTCAATGACGAAACCGAAACAAATCGGTTATGCTTCTTTCTTCTTTTGGATCAGTCTTCCATTTTTCGAAAGTGCCGCTGCCAAGAAAATAGCGGCAATCCCGGCGGTAAGTTTTGCAGCGATAACCGGAAACACCATCTCCGGCATCGCACCTCCGACAAAGGCAAGTACATCTCCAAGTACAAACGATCCCGAAACCGCAAACGCAATGTTAATCAATTTCCCTTTGTCGTTCATTGTATCAATGACTCCGAAAATCGGAATACTGCTTGCGAGTTGTGTTAAGAGTCCCGAAGAGGATTCTGTGTTGATTCCAACTTTTTTTCCGAAGCGTTCCATCGGCTTCGCGAGGCTTCGGTTTAAAAAGTGAATCATTGGAAATGCTCCTGCAAGAACAATCGCAATTTGCCCAACCAGCAGCAGAGACATCTCAAGAGGAACTGCATCCAAAACCGGATCGTATTCTACCATTTTATAAAACAGCGGAAGCCGAATCCCGGTAATATACTGAAATATCGCTATCGCTGGTGCCACGGTTACAAGAAAGGTCACCACTTTTCCGAAACCAACGAACGCTTTCATTGTTCCTTTCGGTATAAAGAATAATCCAAGTGCTATAACTACGGCAAAAATGAGTACCGGAAGTGTGTTAAAGAACAGTTCTCGAATTGTAAGCGGCGTCGAAGTCATATTCATCAGCAATCCGCCGATAATGCATCCGATCGGCATCGTAATTACTCCGATCAAAATTCCCGCTCCGAGAATCGGCTGATCCTCTTTCTTCATCATTCGAAGTGCGAACGGAATCGTAAAGCTCGTTGTAATCCCCATCATCGAAGCGACAATTAGCCCAGAATATTGACCGACCGCTCTTGCCTCGCCGGCCAATTGAAGCGACATAACATAGCCCCCCATGTCAACCGCGATCAGCGAAGACGGAAACATAGCCGGGCTCGCGCCAAGCAGCCGGTAGATCGGCGTAACTAACGGTTCCAAAACCAACAGAAGAACCGGAGAAAGCGATACAAACCCAACGACGGCAAGCGCAAGATCCCCCATTGCGAGAAATCCCGCGTCAAATCTTTCACCGTATCCTTTTTTGTTTCCCCTCAGTTTATCGATGAGTCCTACAACCATAAAGACCATCAAAACCAGCATCACGACCGAGCTGATCGACAAATTCTCAAAGAAACCGCGAAAGCTCTCAGCTGATAAACCTACTTGAATACTATCAATTAAATTTGAAAACATATTCAGCTTTTAACCCTTATCGCTTATTCATTGCTCCATTTTTCTTTCGGAAGCCATTCTCTCAGAACGCGTTCAATCTCTTCGGTTTCCATCGGTTTTGACAGAAAATCGTTCATGCCGTTTTCGATAAACATATCTCGGACGTCCCCGAAAGCATTGGCGGTCAACGCAACGATCGGAACTCTTTTGAGGCGGTCTTTCTCTTTTTCCCGAATTTGGACTGTTGTCTCTACTCCGTCCATATCGGGCATCATGTGATCCATAAAAATGATATCGTAATCTACGTCATCGACAAGATCCAAAGCTTCGTGTCCTGAACGGGCCATGTCTACTGAAGCACCGTAATCCAAGAAAATCGCCTCAGCGATCATGATATTGATTTCATTGTCATCGACAATGAGAACGCGCGTATTAGTAAGACGAAGAACTCCATCCGCGTCTTTGGCCTGCGACTGCAGCATCATCCCACGTTCCTCGAGTACCGACATCAAGTAAAGAGACGTCAAAGGCATATAGATCATCACCGTGTTTTCACGGGTACTCTCTCCGCCGACGTATGTTGCGACGGGAACAATGAACTTCGCTGAAGAGATTTCGCCAACGCACAGCTTTGCCAGGTTCTCATTGTCCAAAAACACATGATTAAACGAGGTAAGCTCTGGGATGATCTCAGAGCTAAACAATTGATTTTCAATTCCCAATGCGTTGCATTTCCGCTGGAGCACCTCTGCCATTTTGTCGCTTCCCAACCAGATCGCAACTGTATACCTCTCCGGGTTCGTAATTCGAACTGCCGGA
>CAZGYK010000094.1:0-6600 GCA_964530485.1 uncultured Oscillospiraceae bacterium | reverse complement strand
GCCGAAGTTATTGAGAAGGCGATGGATCAGCTCGGCGTTACAAAGGAAGAGACAGTCATGGTCGGAGACCGGAAGTTTGATGCCGAAGGGGCAGAAATCTGCGGGATAGATTTTATTGGAGCACTGTACGCCGGATACGGTCCGAAAGAGGAGTTTCTCGAATACCCCTATGTGTTGCTGACCGATGATGTCAAAGAGATTGAACAGTTTATTTTGAACGGAATTCCCGAATAATTCGACAATACAGACAGCATTTCGACAAAATTAGCACTCTAGCATACAGAGTGCTAATTTTTCATGCTTTGTTCATGATTTTTCCGAAGAAATTTCATTCTGTTTGAATAAACTATAGATAGTCATACAAAAAAAGTTGACATCACAAAAATGAATTTAGGAGGTTTGTGTTATGTATGGACTAACGAATTATCGCAAACGTGAGAACGACCTGTTCCGGATGTTTGACGATTTTGAGAAAAGCTTTCTTGGAACCATGAAGCCGTCGATGAGTATGCGAACCGACATCAAGGATGAAGGGGACCATTACCTGCTGGAGGCGGAGCTTCCGGGATTCGACAAGAAGGACATTTCGATCGAGGTGGAAAATGGCGTTATGACCATTTCCGCGCAGCATTCGGAGGAGAAGGAAGAGAAAGACGACAAGGGAAACTATATTTCCAGAGAAAGGCGCTGGGGCTCGTTTACCAGGTCATTTGATGTGACCGGGATAGATGACGGCAAGATTTCCGGGGAGTATAAAGAGGGCGTCCTTAGCCTTAATTTGCCGAAGATTGAGAAGCTGGAACCCGAAAAAAAGAAGATTGAATTGAAGTAGCATTTGAATCATGGTTCGATCAAAAGCCCGGCGGGATGCCGGGCTTTTTCGGTTGTACCCAACCGGGACTTATGATAAAATTATAGTAGAGAAGGACAACTATCAGGGCTTGGAGGACACAATGCGATTATTGACGAGGTCGGATTTTGACGGGCTTGCCTGCGCGGCGCTTCTAAAAGAGCTTGGGGTTATCGATTGCTGGACATTTACCCATCCGAAGGACCTGCAGGACGGGTTGGTTGAAGTGACGAATAACGACGTTTTGGCAAATGTTCCTTATGTTGCCGGAGCTGCGCTTTGGTTTGACCATCATACCAGCGAAGGTGAGCGTCTCGGAAAGATCGATTTTGTCGGCGCGAGCTATATCGCGGACAGCGCTGCCCGGGTTATTTATGATTATTATGGCGGGGACGACCGGCTTTCTCATATGAAAGAGATGGTTGAAGCGGTAGACAAAGTTGACGCTGCGAAGCTTTCAAAAGAGGAGATTCTCGACCCGGCTGGCTGGGTTTTGCTCGGATTTATTATGGATCCGCGCACAGGACTTGGCCGCTTTCGGAATTTTCGAATCAGCAACTATCAGCTGATGGAAGAGCTGATCGAGGCGGTGCGCACCAAAGGAATCGATGAGATTCTTGAGATGCCGGATGTGAAGGAAAGGATCGCGCTCTATTTTGAGCAGGATGCGCTTTTCCGCGGGATGTTGAAGAAGTATTCCATACTAGACCAGAACCTGATTATTACCGATCTTCGGAACGTGGAAACGATTTATACAGGAAACAGATTCTTGATCTACAGCCTTTACCCTGAACAGAATATTTCGATGTGGATTGTCGACGGAAAAAACAAACAGAACTGTCCGATCGCAGTTGGCCACAGCATTATTAACCGTACCTCGAAAACGAACGTCGGCGCTCTGCTTTTGAAATATGGCGGAGGTGGCCACAGGCAGGTTGGAACCTGTCAGGTTCCCTATGAGGATGCTGAACGGGTGATAGGTGAATTGGTTGCCCAGATTAAAAAAGACGGCTGATTTGTCGTCTGGTTTACAAAACGTCGGGATCGCGAATTTTGACCGCCCAAATGTGGCATTTTCCCGGAGAAAATTCAACAACGAAGTAGAGCTTTTAGCTTGAATCTAAAAGCCCTCCGAATTCGGAGGGCTTTTCGTTATATTTTTGGGAATGAACGCCTTGTGGGGGCAAATACCATGAGCTCAAAGTTTGCGTTAAGATAGTGCGAAGTCTCTCGAAAGAGACAACATTCAACTATTTTTATGCGCAAGAAACGTTCGACAAAAAAGGACGGCCATCCAAAAATGGCCGTCCTTTTAAAGCAAATGATTCGGGTGTACTAGTCGTCCCAGTTGTCGTTTGCGCGGAACTTATTGTCTGGTTTGCTCTTTTGCGGTGGGTTTTTCTTTTTGGGCGGTTGGCTTCTCCTTCTTGGAGGAGCCTCGTCCTCTTCGTCATCATCAGAATATCGACTATCCTCTTCGGGGGAATCCGAGTCATCCGTAAATCTGTCATCCTGATAGGCATCCGCTTTTCTTCTCTTTTGGTCGAGAATGATCCAGACGACGGCTGATGCGATTGCGATTCCGCCGACGGCAAGAAGAAGGATCCAAATTAAGCTGCTTCCGGATTTCGGCTTTTCCGTTTCATCCGGATTATCAGTTGTGTTTTCACCGGGTGTACCTTCGCCCGCGATAAATTTGGCCGAAATGGTAACGTCGTTTCCGGGCATAGTAAAGGTGGTAGACGGCGCTTTAGGGTCTGCGAAAGTTCCGCCGCCTTCGGAAGTCCATCCATCAAAGATGAAGCCAACTTTTGCATTCGCCCGGACAGTGATTTTCTGGCCTTCCTGCGCGTTGCTTTGATTCATGACGATGTTTCCACCGTCAGACTTTGCCGCTTTCAATTCAAAAAGATCTGATTCGGGCTTGGTTTCCTCCGGCTTAGTCTCTTCCGGTTTTGTTGTACTTGGATCTTCTTTAAATGTTGCGGTTACGGTTGTTGCGTTCGCGGGCATCGTAAATGTTGTATTGACTTCTTTGCTATTCGCAAATTTACCGCCGTCACTGCTGACCCAACTGTCGAAGACATAGCCGCTTCCGGGGATCGCGGAGACCTTGACGGTTTCGCCTTCATAATAGTTGCCGTCCACGTCCCAGACTTTGCCGCCGGTACTCGACATAATAACAAATGTATAGGTTTTTTTGAAGTTCGCAAAGATTGTAGCGTCCTTTGCCGGCATCGTATACGTAGTAGAATCAGCTGTTTCATCGCCGAAAGTACCGCCGTCTTTTGTCGTCCAATTGACAAGCTTATACCCAGTGTTCGCTGTTGCAGAAATGTTGACCTTCGCGCCTTCGGAGTATTTTCCGGCGATGGTCGTCGCGACCGCTCCGCCCTCTGTTGCTTTCGCGACAAGGTTGTATGTCTTGGGAGCTGCGGACGCGAATACCGGTCCGGAGAGCCCGCTCTCGGCAGATTTGTTGTCGTTGACAAAGGCGCGTACTTTTGCGACGTATCTTGTTCCGGCGACGACAGCAGAATCGAGCCCGATTGATCCGGAGGTAGCAGTGATTCCGGATAAAGTCTTCTTGACAACTCCACCGCTGTCGCAGATAAAGAGGTCATATTTCGCCGCGACCCCGCTCGAGTCATTGATCGTATAGTTGAGTCCACCGACCGTAGCGTTTGCGCTAAGGGTTGCGGTCGGAGCGGCAAATGATTCAGAAGAAATCGTGATCGTTCCAACTGTAACGGGGAAGGTCATAGACGAAGCCACATTGCCATTGATTTTCGTATAATATCCTTCTACGGCAGCGACGCTGACGGCAAGGTTGCCGGAGTCTTCGCCAATAAAGGAGTCTGACGCAGTTGTTGTACAGGAATAGGATTGCTGGGATGAATTGGTGTCATGCCTAATAACGACGGTGCATGGCCCGGACATGTTGATCGTTGTTGTCGTTTGCGCCAATGCGGGGAAGGCCGTAGAAGCCAGAAGAATCAGCGCTAGGAGAAAGGCGGTTACTCTTTTTTTATACATGTTATACCCTCCGGGAGTCTTATCGATGGAGATCAAAATTGGGCGATCAAATTCTTGTATCACAACAATTATAATGGTTCTATTCGAAAAAAACAACAAATAAGTTACAGATACGGAAGTATTCAATTCACATCGTTTGACCAAAATCATTTGATGAAACAAAAAACATCGGTTACAATAAAGAAAAAAAGGAGATTCAGCATGAACGAAGCACTTAAAACAATCATGACCCGGCGGAGTATTCGCTCGTACAAACCGGAGCAGATTCGCGACGACGAACTGTTCGAGGTTATTGAGGCGGGGAAATATGCGGCAAATGGAATGGGGAAGCAGTCTCCCTATTTTATCGTTGTGCAGAATCAGGCGGACAGGGACGAGATTTCGAAGGGGATCGCTAAGGTACGAGGAAACGATGAGGATGCGTTTTACGGAGCGCCGACGGTCATTCTTGTGTTTGCAGATCCCGGCGTCGGGACCGCAATCAAAGACGGAAGCTGCGCGATTGAGAATATGTTGCTTGCCTCGCATTCTATCGGGCTTGGGTCTTGCTGGGTCGACAATATCAAGGATGTCTTTGACAAAGAAACCGGACAAAGGCTTCTTAAAAAATGGGGCGTAACCAAACCGCTTGTCGGCGTAGGAAGCTGTATTCTTGGCTACGCAAAAGGGGATTATCCCCAGCCAAAAGCCCGAAAAGCAGATTATGTCGAGTATATAAAATAGGGCAAAAAGTTCCTGTTTCATGGAAAAGCGCACCTTTAAGGGTGCGCTTTTAACATTTAAATAATTGGATCAAGCGGCTGGAGTTTATAGTTGATACGGATCGTAGCTTTGGGATGTTCAGTGCGGAACTTTTTTAAGATGCGTTCAATCACCATAGTTCCGGATTCGAAGGAAACGGTCGAGATCATCACAAGAAATTGAGAAATGCTGTATCTTGTATAGATATCGCCGCGGCGAAGAGAACACTGGACCGCTTCGGCGAGCATACGCATAGCGTTGTTGAGTACTTTTTGAGAGGGCTTTCCTCCGTATTGGTCGGTAACGGTTAGGAGCGCAATACAGATAGACTGTCCGTTTCGGGCGGACGAACGCGCTTCAATTCGATAGAGATCTTTGAAGAACTCATATTCACAATAGAACGCTCCGGTAATTTCTTCTTGTTCACGGAGAGTCTTTTTGATGATGTTGAGATCGAGCTCGGTATCATTGCTGGTCTGTTTTACCAGCTTATAGAGCGCAGCCAACTCTTCCGAAGGGCTGATCCCAAGCTGGGTATAGAACAGGTTTGTAACATAATCATAATGGGAAATCGCTGCCTGCTGCTGGTTGGTTTCCATAAGCGCGCGAATCAAATACTGGTGGAACGGTTCGATATAGGTGTCGATCGAGATTGCTCTTTGGCAAATTTCGAGAATTTCTTCCCAACGCGCCTCGTCTGAAAGAAGCGAAATAACCTCGAGCACAGCGTTGACATACATCGAATGATAATAGGTATTTATCGGGACAGCCCACGGTTCGTGCGCTGACTTCGGCAAGAAGTCACCCTTATAAATAGTGACGGCTTGAATCAGAGCATCGGTTTTTTCGGAGACCGAGAGACCTGGAAGAGCGCTTGCTTTACAATGTTCCTCAAACTGATCTACGTCTACCTCAACAGGAATAGAGGGGTTAAATGCATAAGTTCCGCGCGAATAGGTGATAATTCGCTTGCTGTCGATATAATCGAGTTCGTCGAGCAATGCGCGGACACGATATAGAATCGTCTTTAACGTGTTCGTCGGATTCTCAATTGTCTCATCTTCAGCCCAGAGAAGGTCAATCAGCTCATTTTGGGAAACAGCTTTGTCCCGGAATGTGATCAGATATTCGAGAAGCGTCCACAGCTTTTTCGAACGGCTATTCTGATCGTTGACCGACTTGTTCTTATAGGAAATCGAAAATTCGCCAAGCATTCTGATTTTCAGCACTTCCCGCATAGATTCTGTCTCCTTCCGGTTTTTTTTGAAAAAAATCGCCTCGCGAGAGCGAAATGTTATTAGAATGGAATCGGAAACACACGTTTTGTAACTGGCTTGTAACATGTTGAGAATATGATATACGTAGATTACTAGAAAGAAAGGTGGGAGAAGGATGCCAATAGCGCCGGCTCGGTTTGTTCCGTATGAGGCAAAACCGATTTTGCTGAAGGTATATTCATATAAGAATAAGAACATCACCGGGGCGCTAAACAACCTCCGCCTTGACCAGGATTTGAAGTTCGAAAACCTAACGCAGATGTTGCTCGGGATCGAACAGATTCTTGATATGATTCAGTATCCCCAGGCGAGTCTTGAAACCCGCTCTTTTTCTCAGGTAACCGGTTCGGTTGAACCAGAAAAAGCATTAAAGCTGGCTGCTGACAAAGGTAAGGATACGCCGATAGCGACGTTTAAGCTCAATATCCTGTTTCGTCAGAACGCAAGCTGGCAAGGCAGCCTCGTATGGCTTGAGGACAACAGCGAGGTTCAATTCAGGAGCGCTCTTGAGTTGGTCCAGCTTCTTGATAGCGTTCTCTAACCAAAACATATAAGAGAAGAAAGCTAACCGTTGCGTTAGCTTTATTTTTTTGCCCTTTTTGGGGGATCGACCGGGAAATCCCGGACCGATCAATGTTGGAACGCCCGATGCGATTCGAACGCACGACCTTCAGAGTCGGAGTCTGACACTCTATC
>CAZGYK010000093.1:4478-6605 GCA_964530485.1 uncultured Oscillospiraceae bacterium | reverse complement strand
TCTCGTCACAGGACGTTTCTATTCCAAGTATTTTCATAGAAGCTCATCTTCCTTGAGGTTCATTTTCAGTATTACCGCGTTGTCTTCCGGGTTCCGATAAAACCTTGGGCGTGTTCCGATTACCTGAAACCCCATGCTCAGATATAAACCGAGAGCCGCCCGGTTCTTCTCGCGGACCTCGAGCGAAATCTCCTCACAACCCTGCGACATTGCCTCTTCAATGCAGCGGTGCATCAGCCGGTCTCCGATTCCCCGGCGCCTGTAAATCCCGTCGACCGCGATCTCGTTGATATGCGCATCCTCGGCCGCGATATGCATGTTTACAAAGCCTACGATCTCAAAGTTCAGTTCTGCGCAATAGAGGTAACTAAAGGCATACTCCAGCTCTTCCTCAAACTGTATGAGGTTCCAGGGGTTCTTACAGTTTGATAGAGCGATTTGTTCTATCGCTTCGATATCACCGATTTCGGCAAGGCGGATAACCAGCCCATCATTTTGCATCGTACCAGTCTTTTCCTTCCCCAACATCGGCTTCAAGCGGCGCCAACAGGTCAACCGCATGTTCCATTTCTTCCTTTAGAACACGCTTCGCCTGCTCTTTATCCGCCTCGCTGCATTCGACGATCAGTTCGTCGTGTACCTGAAGAATCAAACGCGCAGAGAGCCCTTCGCTCTTTAGCCTGTCGCTAACACGGATCATCGCGATTTTGATGATGTCCGCGGCAGTTCCCTGAATCGGAGTATTCATCGCGAGCCTGCGCCCGAGCGCCTGAATTGTTTTATTGGAGTTTGAGAGTTCCGGCAAAAGCCGCCGCCTTCCAAACATTGTCGTAATATACCCGTTCTCCTTCGCCTCCTCGACAGTCCGGTCGAGATACGACTTAACGCCGTTATAAGTCGAAAGGTAGCCCTCAATATATTCGTTCGCCTCAGCAACTGAAACGCCGACATCCTGGGACAAAGAGTACGCTCCGATCCCATAAACGATGCCAAAGTTAACCGCCTTTGCGCGCCTTCGCAATTCCGGGGTAATAAGACTTCGCGGAAGTTTAAATATCTCGCTTGCAGTCTCGGTATGAATATCACGGTGGTTCAAAAAGGCGTCGATCATGCGTTCGTCTTTGCTGATACTCGCAAGAACCCGCAATTCAATCTGGGAGTAATCCGCGTCCAAAAGAAGCTTACCCTCGCCGGCAATGAAATATTTCCGCATCTTGCTCCCAAGCTCGGTCCGAACCGGGATATTCTGCAAGTTGGGATTGGTTGAACTGATTCTCCCTGTTCTGGTTTCGGTCTGTCTGAAGTCCGTATGCACTCTTCCGTCTTTGTCCGCAGCTTTAAGAAGCCCCTCGACATAGGTTGAGTTCAATTTTCCAAAGGTTCGAAAACGAAGAATATGATCGATAACGGGATGATAACCACGAAGCTTTTCGAGCACTTCCGCATTTGTAGAAAACCCGCTCTTCGTCTTTTTTCCGGAAGGCAGTTCAAGGTCGGTAAAAAGCGCTTCCCCGAGTTGTTTTGGACTGTTGATGTTGAATTCCCGGCCAACAAGACGGTAGATCTCCGCCTGTTCTTTTTCTATATCACCGGACAGCATTTTTCCAAACGCTTTAATCCCTTTTGTATCGACCAGGAATCCGTCGTGTTCCATTTCAGCAAGAACTTTCGCCAATGGCAGCTCTATATCTGAAAGCAACTTTGCCATTCCGGTCTCTTCAAGCTTTTGTTTGAGCATCTCTGAAAGCGGCTCTAAAAGTCCGGCAGTCGGAATTTCTTCGCAGTTAAATCGCGGGGCAACGCCATAGTCCAGCGCTGTTCGGCTTACTTCGTAGTCCGGCGCAGAAGGGTTCAAAAGGTAGGCCGCAAGTTCAACGTCAAAATCGATCGATTGAACCTCAATCCCGGAATCAATCCCAAAATGATAAACCCCTTTTGCATTCGAGCAAACCTTTTTTATCCGCCCATCCGAAAGAACCTGTTTGAAAAGCTCCTTCGGAACTTTATAGAGATTCTCTCGTTCAGAAAAATAGAGCGCATCTTTTCCAAATAACAGCGAAACGCGTTCCAACTTTGACAAATCACTTTGCGTCAAATCTTCTATTCTGACTTCCGGAATCTGTTCCT
>CAZGYK010000093.1:835-4468 GCA_964530485.1 uncultured Oscillospiraceae bacterium | reverse complement strand
GTTTCCGCCTCTAACACCTGAGGAGTTTCAAGATCAAGCCGGTTCAAAAGGGAATGCATCTCTAAAGACGCCAAAATTTCGGCCGCCCTTTTTGGATCACCGTTTCGCTTTTGATATACGCCAAGGTTTCGATCAATCGGCACATCCTGACAAATCGTGACCAGTTCACGGCTGAGATACGCCATCTCTCTGCCCTGAATCAACTTCTGGCGTACCCCGTCCTTAATCTCTTTGCTTTCGATATTTTCAAAGACACCGTCGAGCGTTCCAAACTTTTGAATCAACATCAGTGCCGTCTTTTCTCCGACGCCGGCGACCCCAGGGACGTTATCCGAACTATCTCCCATCAATGCTTTGACGTCGATCAGTTGGACAGGCGTCACGCCATAGTCCGCCTTTACTTTTTCTTCGTCAACAACCGTTGTCTCGCCCTTGCCGAACTGTGTCGTTGTCAAAAGCACTTTGGTTGTATCGCCGATCAATTGAAGGCTGTCGCGATCCCCGGTCGCGATAACACACTCCCAGTTTTCACTCTGACAAATCTTCGAGAATGTCCCGAGAACATCGTCCGCCTCGTATCCTTCTACTCCAATTTCGCTATAGCCCAGCGCCGAAAGCAATTCCTTGATTACCGGCATCTGCTCCGCAAGCTCCAAAGGCATCCCCTTGCGGTTTGCCTTGTACTTGTCGTACCTTTTATGTCGGAACGTCGGCGCGCGAAGATCAAACGCAATCGAGACTGCGTCCGGCTTTTGTTCCGCGACCGCGCGAAGAAAGATATTCATAAAACCATAAATGGCGTTGGTATATTTCCCGTCTTTCGTTGTCAAAAGCTTAATCCCATAAAAAGCACGATTGGCAACGCTGTTACCATCAAAACACAATAGTTTCAAAAGAATACCTCCTACGTGTTGTTATAGCTGGTTAAATGAAAAACGCTTTAGCGTTTTGAAATTACTGACTATATTG
Organism: uncultured Oscillospiraceae bacterium; assembly: GCA_964530485.1. GTDB lineage: Bacteria > Bacillota > Clostridia > Oscillospirales > Ruminococcaceae > WRIP01. The sequence continues at coordinate 3,499 of CAZGYK010000093.1, read as the reverse complement.
TCTAACGCTTTTAAGAAGACACTTGCGATTCTCGGAAGCGCCTCTTCGAATAAATTCAGTCTTTCGCATTTGTTATGCGAAAACATGATTCGGTTCCGTCGTATCGGCGGATCGAGACTTCGCCTCTCCGCTTTCGGAGCGAAGTGAAATTAAGTATACCACAACCCAAAATAAATGTGGTAGAATAGTCAAAAAACAAAAGGATCAATTGTGTGGACATTCATTTTCTCATCAATTCAGTTTCGCTGGCTCCGATGGCAGGAGCAGCCGACAGCGCGTTCCGCCGAATTGCGATGGAGCATGGCGCTTCTTTTACCGTCAGCGAAATGATCAGCGCTAAAGCGCTCTGTCTCGGCGACAAGAAGACCTATCAGCTTATGGAACATGCGGGTCAAGAACAGCCTTTTTGTATCCAATTGTTCGGGTATGACCCGAACGATTTTTTGAAGGCAGCCTCACTTGTTGAAAAAAACTTTCATCCCGACTTCATCGACATCAATATGGGCTGTCCTGCGCCGAAGATAACCGGAACCGGCGCGGGTTCCGCGCTCATGCGAACCCCGGAACTTGCCGCTGACATTGTTCGAGCGGTTAAAAGCGCTGTTTCTGTTCCTGTCACAGCGAAAATCCGAAGCGGATTCAGCGAAGAAACTATCAACGCTCCAAAGCTCGCAATGTTGCTGGAGGAAGCCGGAATCGACGCAATTACAGTTCATGGCAGATCCCGCGAGCAGATGTACCGTCCGCCTGTAAACCTTTCGGTAATCCGTTCGGTCAAAGAAGCCGTGTCGGTTCCGGTCATTGGGAACGGAGATATTCGCTCTTATGAGGATGTCAAAAAAATGAAGGAGATTACCGGATGCGACGGCGTTATGATCGGCCGCGGAGCGCTCGGGAATCCGTTCCTGTTCTCCGAGATCGCCGCAAAACAAAACGGCGCTAGCTATTGTTATCCGAATCTTCGGGAACGGCTTCTGGTATTGCATAGACAAGTAGGGTCGATGATCGAAAACAAAGGAAGCCATATCGCGTTTCTCGAAGCTAGAAAACATGCCGCATGGTACATTAAAGGATTTAAGGGAGCCGCTGCGCTCCGTGAAAAAGCGTCTTCTTTGCAAAACATGCAGGATCTTGATACCTTTATCAAACTTGCTGTAGGCTACGAATAAAGAATCCCCCGATCGATCGGGGGATTCTTCTATTGGTTATCCTTTAGGAGTTCGTCAAGCGTTAGGCTGTATGCCGGAAAATATTCGGTTTCTGGCGAAGGATCCTTTCGAAGAATATTCAAAGTGCTCTCCTTCGCGCTTGCAAACTCATTGTTCCCGCTCTGTTCTTCCTCAATACACTTGACCAAAGCAGCAAGCTTATCTGCGGTTTTCACAATTTGCTTCTCCCGCAGATTCATGTCTTCTCCTGTGATCAACGGCCGCATGACACGCTGTAGCTCTTCAGGCAAAGTAGCGAGAATCCGTTCCTCAGATTCAGCCTCCAGCTTTTTATAGGCATCCCGAATCGTCTCGTTCCGGTACTTAACCGGCGTCGGCAGATCCCCGTTTAAGATTTCCCCTGCGTCATGATAAAGAGCGCGACAGGTAATCTTCTCGGGGTCAACATCCACGCCGTATACCTCTTTTGCTATATAGCCGAGGATACTCGCAATCGCCGCTGTAGCGACCGCGTGTTCCGAAAGCGTCTCCGACCTAGCGTTTCGCATCAGCCCCCACCGGTTAATATAGTTCATACGCATCAAAAGTGCACCAAAAGTATACATAGCGAATCCGCCTCATCTTTTTTTACTATTATAAAAGGTATTGCTGATGTCTTCAACTGAAATCGCCGCTTTGCGAAGAAAATAAAAAAGTGTTATAATTCTTGACGAATACATTATATGCGAATTACATACGTATATAAACGATACGATAATAGGAGACTTATTTTGAACGAGAATATCGAAGGCTGCACTTCCGATTGCAGCAGTTGTGGTGAAAATTGCCCGAGCAAACAGGCCCCCGAGAGTTTTCTCGAGAAGCCGCACGAACTCAGTTCCGTAAAAAAAGTAATCGGTGTCGTCAGCGGAAAAGGCGGCGTCGGAAAGAGCCTAGTCACATCGCTTCTTGCCGTTATGATGAACCGAAAAGGCTTCTCTACCGGAATCCTCGACGCAGACATTACGGGCCCATCTATCCCCCGAATGTTTGGAATCAAAGAGAAGGCCCAGGGAACCGAACTTGGCATCCTCCCTTCAAAGTCCAAAACTGGCGTTGAGGTGATGTCGGTTAACCTTCTTTTGCCAAACGAGACCGACCCCGTCATCTGGCGTGGTCCGGTAATTGGCGGGACTGTAACCCAGTTCTGGAGCCAGGTTATATGGAGAGACGTTGATTTTCTGTTTGTCGATATGCCTCCGGGAACCGGAGATGTTGCGCTGACCGTATTCCAGTCTTTACCTGTCGACGGAATTATCATCGTGACGTCCCCGCAGGAACTGGTATCGATGATCGTAGAAAAAGCAATTAACATGGCAAATATGATGGACATTCCTGTTCTCGGGATTGTCGAGAACATGGCAACCTTTACCTGCCCCGATTGCGGAAAAGAACATCGCATTTTCGGAGACAGCAAGGTAGAAGATGTTGCGAAACGTTTTGGTGTACCGGTTCT
>CAZGYK010000093.1:0-825 GCA_964530485.1 uncultured Oscillospiraceae bacterium | reverse complement strand
GCCCGAAACTTGCCGCGGCAAGCGACGAGGGCATGATCGAGCTCTTTGACGGAGACTGGCTGAACGATGCCGCCGCTCTTCTTGAAAAAAAGATAGATCAGGAATAATTCTTTGACTATCTCATTTTGCTTCTTATCAAAAACAGAACCGGCGCAAAAGCGCCGGTTCTGTTTTATACTGCTTTCTTCTTAAAAACCCTTTTACGCAACATCGGATATAGAGCAAACGCCAAAAGTGTCAGACCTGAAATCCAAGTACAAGCTTTCCACAACGGGATCCCTTCATAGCGAACTGTTACGGTTGCGTCGCTGTCTATCAGTATTACCCGGAGATACATTTCCGGTGAACTGGTTGTTTCGAGCTTTTCGTTACCCTGATTGACCGCCGTATATCCCGGATAGAAAATCATCGGCATATCCATATATCCCTCTCCGTTTTTATAGCTGACAACAAGTTCCTTGTTGTCATAGGAGTAGGAATCAATTGTAATATCCGGATTCGAATAAATCGGAGTTCTTCTCGCGTCCATCTCTTCAACTGTTCCGTGGAACTGTTCCGGAAAATTCTCCCGGAATGTACCTAGCCTGTCGATAATCGGATTCGAGCGAATTACATAGGCCGGCTCACCCATGAACCCCTGTTGAATCCCCTGTTGAAAACGATAGCTGAAAAAGCCTCCAGGAATCGCAATTGCAAGGCAAACGACTAAGGCAATCATCTGTTTCGCCTTATATTTTTGACCGATCTTCGATATTCCAACGGCCCCGGCTAACGAGAAGCATACCGTAGCAATAATCAAGAATCTCCAAGGAAACTGAATCGAGT
>CAZGYK010000092.1:0-6618 GCA_964530485.1 uncultured Oscillospiraceae bacterium | reverse complement strand
TCGTTACGCCTGTTACCTGCCATTCGTTTCCAATTGCATTAGATTCGACATCAGCCGCGAAATTCGCGGCTGATAAATCTATCTATTATTATAACCCATCTCGGAGCGGCACACAACCATTTCTCCGGCTATTTGTCCTCGTCGATATCAACAAGCGTGGAATACCGCTTTTCATCCGCTTCCCGCGCCTTTTGCAGGCGATACCGGGCAAGTTCATCAGGGGAAAGTTCTTTCTCCTTGACCTCTCCCGACTTGTCCTTGATCTTTACTTTTTTCGCCTCTTTTTGTTGCCGTCGTTTCTCGGCGATTTTTTCTTCCGCCTGCTGACGGATCGTATCGGCATTGACGATTTTTCTTAGAATCATCGATTGAATGATAATCACAATGTTGGAAAAGCCCCAGTAGAGGCCGAACGCAGCAGGAAGGGTAAATGACATAAATCCGAACATCACGGTTGACGTCAAGATCATGATCATGTTGGTTGTCTTCATCTGCTTGGTCTGTTCCATCCTTCCGCGCGCGGCCCACTGCGAAATAAACGACGACAGAATGATGGTTCCGATCGAAAAAATCGGGATCAGGATCATCCAGGACCACTCGAGTCTCGGGATTTCCCAAAGGTTAATGTTGCCAATAGACATATCGAGGCTTTCAACCTTACCGACGTAGCCGGCTAGTTCCGTCTGTGTAATCCCGGCAGCCGAGGCGTCAAGCGACATAAACGAAGACGCGGAGTCTTTGATTAATTGGATAACGTTGTTTTCGACATACCTATCAACAATCGTCGCCGTCGTCAATTCGGGCACCTTTGCGACAAAGAGCGAAACAACTTCTTTTGGGATCCGCAGCATATAGGTAAGCGGCTTATAGACAACTTCCATCAATCCGAAAATCAACGGAAACTGAATCAGGAGAGGGAGGCAGCCGGCCAACGGGCTATAGCCGTACTCCTTCTGGAGTTTTGCCATTTCTTCTTGGCGTTTCTGAGGGTTATCCGAATACTTTTGGTTGATTTCGTTGATCAGCGGCTGATAAGCCTGTGTCACAGCGCTGGAACGTTGCTGTTTCAGCGAAAGCGGGAACAACAAAATTTTTGTTACCAGCGTAAACAAAAATAACGCAAAAACATAGGATACCGGCAGATGCAACACATCGTTTACAAATAAATAGCACCACCGCATAATAAATCCGAGCGGTATTGCGATAATACTCCAAATTGAGTCCATAGTGCCTCCCTGAATGCTGTGGAACAGCTTCTAAATCTATGACAATGCCAATGTTGGCATCGTTGTCGGTTTTCGGCTACTTCCGTTTCGGAACCGGGTCGTAACCATAGTGTTTGTTAAAGGGATTACATCGCAAAAAGCGCCAGACAGCAAGTCCGGTTCCCTTAATCACTCCAAATCGTTCGATCGCTTCGTACGCATATTCCGAACAAGTCGGCGTAAAGCGGCAGTTGTTTCCAAGCCCCGGAGAGATATACTTCTTATATCCGCGGATCAACCACAAAAAAAATCTCTTAACCACAGCAATCCCCATGTTCTTCCGTTTACGAAGAAGCCCCGCCGACAATAGCGCCTGCCTGAACAAGCTGGCGATACAGGATAGCGGCAACCTGATGGGACTTTGCGGATGCTGTCGCTTTCCGGCAAACAAAAACAAAGTCAAAAGAACCGCTCACCTTTGAAAGAACATCAATGGCCGCAGCTCTAACCACCCTTCTTGCCCGGTTGCGCAACACTGCGCAGCCAATCTTTTTACTTGCCGTAATCCCATAACGGATTCCTCCGCGGCGGCGAGGAATAAGGTACATCACCACCAGCGGAGAAACAAAGCTTTTCCCGCTTCGATATGCATTCTGAAACTGAGAATTGTGGTTGAGAACCACATAGTCTTTTTTCATTGATTCCGTTTCCAACGAGTTGGCTTTGGGTTACTACGCGCTCAGCTTTGCTCTTCCGGCAGAGCGACGGCTCGCAATGATTCTTCTTCCGCTTTTGGTGCGCATGCGCTTTAAAAAGCCATGCTCACGAGAGCGGGTACGTTTTTTCGGATGATACGTTGGTTTAGCCAAGAGAAACTCCCCTTTATACAATATAATTACAAATCTTAGTTTGACCTTGCAAAGAATAAGTATAGTACATGCGAAAATTACTGTCAAGCCATATCCCTTTCCTGATCCAGGCAGTCACCAAAACAGTCTTTTTCCTTTGATCAAAAACCGACAGAACCGCAAAGAATTGTTTCTTTTTTGCCCATGAACAATCTGTGAGTTTTTGGTTGAAACCCAAGGGGGAAAATGATATAATTGGCTTACACATTATATTTGTATATATTTAACGACAAAGGTTTTTTCGCCGATTAATAGGTTGAAGGATAGCCGCCCATAGAGGCGGTTCTCTACAGTATAGAGATTTTTTCTATTTTGGGATCCTTGTCGATAAAGGGAGTCTGTATGGAATCATTTGAACAATGCTACGCGGCAGTATCGGAACAATTGCGGGATAATATCGTTGAGACCACCTATAACTTGTTTATCCGCGGTATTGAGCCCGTTTCTTTTGCCGAAGGCATCGCAACTCTTTCGGTCAGTTCCGAGTTTCAAAAGGGGATTGTCGAAGAACGTTATCTCGGGATGATCCGCGATGGTTTTGAGCAGATTTTCGGTTTCCCGATCGAAGTTAAGATCGTCAGCCGAGATTCGCTGTCCGGCGGATCGGATTCGCCCCTTATTCCAGAGGGTCAGTTGTTGTCCGGGGAATATGCGTATACCTTCGACAACTTTATTGTCGGAAGCAACAACCGATTTGCCCACGCCGCCGCTCAGGCCGTCGCCGCAAACCCTTCGGGAGCCTATAACCCGCTTTTCATCTATGGCGCTTCGGGCCTCGGAAAAACCCACCTTTTGATCGCGATCAAAAACGATATCGAGAGGGTTCGCCCAAACAACAACATTGTCTATGTCGAGGGCGAGCGGTTCACCAATGAACTGATTGCCGCAATCGGCCAAGGCAATACCGAACCGTTTCACGACAAGTATAGAAGCGCGGATGTTCTTCTCGTCGACGATATTCAGTTTATTGGCGGAAAGGAATCGACGCAGGAAGAGTTTTTCCATACGTTCAACGAACTCTACAAATCCGGAAAACAGATCGTCCTGACGTCCGACCGGCCGCCAAAAGAGATAAAATCCCTTGAGGAACGGCTCCGTACGCGTTTCGAATGGGGACTTCTTGCGGATATTCAGGCGCCTGACCTTGAAACAAGAATTTCAATTCTTCATCGAAAGGCCAGTCTTCTTGGCCTGACAATTCCCGACGATGTCGCAGAGTTTATTGCATCGAAAATCAAAGACAATATCCGCCAGCTGGAAGGAACCGTCAAGAAACTCAACGCTTACTGCCTGATTGATGGAATCCAGCCGACTATCTTAAACGCCCAGGACGCGATCAAAGATATTCTTCAGGAACACCGCCCGCTCCCTGTCACGATTGAAAAGATCATCGAGGAAGTTGCGCGGACATTTGGAATATCAACCGACGATATCCGGAGCAGCAAGCGAGACGCAGATATCACGACAGCGCGTCAGGTCGCGATGTATGTAATCCGCGAAGTAACCGGAATGACGATGGAGGATATCGGTTCCGAGTTTTCGGACCGGAATCACTCAACCGTAACCCATTCCCTGAAAAAAATTACCGCCCAAATTGCCGGTGATTCGAGACTAAGGGAAACAGTAGAGGATATTATCAAAAATTCAAAAGGGTAATGTTTTTTCAACGCGGTTATCAACTTTGAACAGCCCTTTTTCGATATAGAAAAAATCGAAGATTCGGTTTCAACCTATCAACAACTTTTCATCTTTTCGTCAACGATCAAAAAAACCAAAAAAACGATACATGACCGTCCTTTCATCAGTTTTCAACACTATGAACACTACTATTACTACTACGAGAACTATCTTTCCTTCTTTTCTGCAAACGCAGAAATTATTAGAAATAGGATTCCAAACTTAAAGGAGTACAGTTTCATGAAAATTCGTTGTAAACGCTCAGATCTCATCTCAGCAGTCTCAGGCGTATCCCGTGCAGTTTCTGTCAAATCGGCGATTCCGTCTATTGAAGGGATTCTGTTTAAGACGGAGGATGGAAAGATTATATTGACCGGGTACGATCTCGAAATAGGAATTACGACAGTTGTCGAGGCAACGGTTGAAAGTTCAGGAGAAATCGTTATTAATGCAAGACTTTTGTTTGATATGATCCGAAAAGTAACCGGAGAAGACATTGTGATCGAAACAGACGAAAGATCTCATGTTTTCTTGAGTTGCGGGATCACAAAATTTGATTTTTCCGGAATTCCCGCGTCGGACTTTCCGGATCTTCCTGAACCTGATACAGAGACGGCGTTGTCCATGTCCGGCGTTGAAATGAAAGAAATGATAGAAAGAACCCTCTTTGCGGTTGCCCAGGATAATCAGAAACCGGTTCATACAGGTACAAAATTCTTTTTGGGCGAAAATAAATTGACTCTTGTATCTGTTGATGGATATCGGTTGGCCGTATGCCATAAAACAATTTTAAATACCGAAGAAAAGACGTTTGTTATTCCGGCAAAAACACTTTTGGAAGTCAGCCGTCTGATTGGTGACAGCGAGGAAGAAATCTATCTCAGTACAGCAAAACGGTATGCAGTTTTCTCTTTGAAAGGGTATACGATCGTAACCCGCTTGCTAGAAGGTGATTTTCTGGATTATAAGAGAGCAATCCCAGAGGGACATAAAACGAAAGTAAAAATTGGAGTTAGCGATCTTTTCGACGCAGTTGAGCGCGCTTCGTTGATTATTACCGATCGGTTTAGAAGTCCGGTTCGTTTGAAATTTGAGAATAAATCGGTAACCATCAGTTGTACTACGACTCTTGGAAGTGCCTATGATCAGCTGGATGCTGAGATTACGGGAAACGAAGTTGAGATTGGGTTTAATAATCGGTACATTCTCGACGCTTTGAGACATTGTGGGGTTGGATCGGTTATTCTTGAAATCAATGAGCCGACCTCTCCGATGAAAATTGTTCCTGTGGAAGGTGACGATTTCCTGTTCTTGGTTCTGCCGGTCAGGATTAAATCTGAATAAATGTATTTATTAAACCATACGGTTCAAAACTTTCGAAATCTTGAAAAGGTTGTCTTTCGTCCCGAACGCGGCGTCAATGTTGTTTTTGGACAGAACGGTCAGGGAAAAACAAACCTTTTGGAGAGCATCTATCTCCTTACCGGTGCAAAATCCTTTCGGGTAAGAAAAGATTTAGAATTAATACAGCGAACCAAAGAGTTTAGTTGTATTGATTCGAAGTTTTTTCTCGACGGGCGAGAACAACAAATTCGAATGGTAATTTCTACGAAGGGGAGAACCGCGGAACTCAACCGAGGAAGCGAAAAGAAGGCCTCTTCGTTGGCGGGCGTGTTCTGTTGTGTTTTATTTTCGCCGGAACACCTGATGCTCGTTAAGGGAAGTCCGGAACAGAGAAGAAAGTTTATAGACCTCGCTCTATGCCAGATTTCCCCGAAATATTTACTGGAACTAAAAAAATACACAAGACTTCTTCAACAAAAAAACGGATTGTTGAAAGATGCGTATCGAATCCCGGATGCGTACGATATGCTCGACGTCTACGATAGCCAGATGGTTGAGGCTGCGCGGGTTGTAACCTCGATGAGAAAGAACTTCTGCGAAAGCATGCTCCTATTATCGAAGGAAAACTACCGGTCGATTTCCGGGGGAAGCGAAGAACTTGATTTCTCCTATGAATCTACGATCTGGAACGGAGGAGAAATCTCGTTAGAAGAGGGAATCAGGACGTTTTCTGACCTGAGAAACAGCGATCTTCGAGCAGGATTTTGTACGGTTGGGCCCCATAGAGATGATCTTCTTATTACGCTTTCGGGGAACGACGCGAGAACGTTTGCCTCCCAGGGTCAGCAGAGATCGGTTGTCCTTTCCTTAAAGCTTGCGGAAGCCGAGATTATGGAACGGTCGCTCGGAGAAAAACCGGTTCTTTTATTGGACGATGTCTTGTCCGAGCTCGACAGTGACCGTCAGGATTTTTTGATTGAAAGACTGGTTGGTTGCCAAACGATCATAACCGGTTGCGATCCGTCGTTGGTAAGCAGGCGAATTGATGCGTCTATGTTCGAAATGAGCGGCGGGGAACTGGTTTTGTGAGGAAAATATGTACATTCATATCGGAAACGATTTTGTTGTAAATAGCAAGGATATTGTCGGGTTGTTTGATATCGACAACTGTTCTGTTGGAAAGAAGACCCGGATTTTTTTTGCGGTAAATCAAAAAAACAATCGGGTTGTAACAGCTACCGATGATCTTCCGAAATCATTTGTTGTAACAAAGGATCAGGTTCTTATTTCCGGGGTATCGACCGCAACACTTCGCCAACGCGCGGAAAAGGGAAACTACGATACGCAGGAATAAAGAACCGATATTACCAGATACGGAGAGTTTATGGAAAAAAATGTAGATCAAGTCGCAAACCATGAAACACATTATGACGCAGAACAAATTCAGGTGTTGGAAGGGCTCGAAGCAGTTCGGAAACGGCCGG
>CAZGYK010000091.1:0-6646 GCA_964530485.1 uncultured Oscillospiraceae bacterium | reverse complement strand
GCAGAAACAACGGCGGTTTTTGGATTGACGAGCGAGAGAATGTCCTCTGGGTCTACTTTTCCGCTCGTATCGGGGTTGACGATATGGACCGTAAAGCCGTCTTCTCTCAAAGACATGGCGGTTTCGAAAACGCTGGAATGTTCATATCCGGTAATGATAATCTCGTTGCCGAAATTCTTTCTCGCGCGTGCACTGCCAAGAAGGGCGAGGTTATTCGCCTCGGTTCCCGAAGCAGTGAACACGACCTCTTCGCTGCGGCAACCAAGCGCATCGGCAACGACCTTTCGCGCTTGATCAATTCGCTTATGGGCATCGAATCCAAGCCGGTAGAGCGACGACGGGTTACCGTAACAGTCGCTTGCCGTTTCTTGAAGTACTGTTAAAACTGTTTCGTCAATTCGGGTTGTCGCGGCATTGTCAAGATAGATCACAACATCATTCCCATCACATTCCCTGTAATTCGCAGGGATCACATTTCACTCTTAACTAATCTATTATAGCGGTTTTTTCTGCATGATTCAATCAATTACCTAAGAAATGGCAATATTATTGCAATATTGACTATTGAATATACTATTTGTAATCGATTTCAAGTTTTTTGACCTGTTCCGCAGAGGGAGTTACAAATGCAGTTTGGTAATCGGAATAGATCACCATTCCGGTTTTTTGTCCCGGCGCCTTTTTCACATTCCTAATTTCGGTATAATCGACAGCAATGTGCTCGCCGAGAAGTTGGCTGCTATGGAAGGCGGCGATCATGGCGGCTTCGGTCATCGATTGGTTGCTCGGGCTCTTTCCGTCCAGTACCAAAACGGTATGGCTTCCCGCGCCGTCTTTGACATGAAACCAAAGATCTTTCTTTGCGGCGGTTCGAAGCGTCAGCTTGTCGTTAGCGGCATTGTTCCTCCCGGCGAGAATCAAAAAGCCGTCTCCGGAGCGGTAACTAAAGAATTCCTTTGTCTTCTTTTGCTTGCCCTTTGGCATCCGGTAGGATTTCAAGTAACCGGCGTCTTTTAATTCCCGACGGATATTTAAGAACTCTTCCTCAGTCTCGGCGACTTCAACTTCGTAACCGACCGATTGCAAATATGCAATCTCGTTTTTTCCTTCTTCCAGCAGTTCACCTAAGATTTTTCGCGCCGTAGTCAGCTTTCGATAATCACGATAATATTTCTGGGCGTTCTGAATCGGATTCTTCTGGGGGTCGAGCGGGATATCAATCATTTCGTTCGTGTAGTAATTCAAGACCGAGGCTGATTTCATCCCCTTCGTCAGCTGGCCAAGATAGGCGGTCAGAAGCTCTCCGTAAAGTTTTGAACGGTCTGCCTTTTCAGTAGAGTTGAGCTCTTCTTCCCGGGAATGTTGTCTTCTAAGCGTCCGCTCAAGAATCGTATGAACCTGGCGTTTCAAATCGGAGGAGCGGGCTTTCATCAATTCTGCGCGGTCCCGGGCGGAATAGTAGCAGTCCAAGAGCGACGATACCGTTTCAAACGGAACTGTTTTTAGTCCTTCATACTGATTGAGCGGGATAAAGGAAAACTCGATCGGAGTCTCATCGTCATAGACAATGCTAAGATGCCGGTTCTCTCCTTCGGCGGAGGCTTTGACGTTGTCGATTGCCTGAACCAGAAGTTGTTGTTCGGTATCGGTCAGGAGATCGGCGTCCTTATCTTCTTTTGTGACAAAGTAGGCAATTTCCCGGCAGACGACCGGGCCGATTCCAACAGTACTTCCGAGAATCGCAGAAGAAAGCGGTTTGCTTTGCGCTTTTATAAGCGCAATAAGTTCCGCCGTAGGAGTTGAGAGAAAGGGAGGTTTATTTTGAACGGGCGGCATAGTAAAGAGAATCCCGGGAAACAACTGCCGCTTGTCAGACTGGTCGGCATCAATATGTTTGAGGGCATCAATCACCTTGTTTTCAGCATTGACGAGAACAAAGTTGGAGTAGCGTCCCATCAGTTCCATTGAAACGACGATTGGGGTTCGGTCGCCCATTTCATTGATCGTTTCAAAATCAAAAAAAAGGATCCGCTCACCGTCGACAGATCGAACATTGAGAATTCGGCCGGACTGAAGATATTTCCGAAGGAGCATACAGAATGCAGGCGGCGTAGAGGGATTATCGAACTCCTCGTCGGTAAAATGAACGCGCGCCATACCGGAACGCGCCGACAAAAGAAGGCGTCTTGAGCCTTTTTCATTTCGGACATTCATAATCACAGTATCGCGCGAGGGCATAAAGATTTTATCAACCCGGGCGCCGAGAAGGGATTGCCTTAACTCGTCGGCGGTGACCTTTAGCATCACAGCATCTAAAGCCATGGATAAATTCTCCTAACTACATAAAACAAAAGGGATCTTTTCCCCGACTTGAATAAAAGCAGGTAACTTTGTCTGAAAATTGGGTTTCGAGGCGGGCTTTCAGTTCGCGGAGCCCCGGGTCTTCGGTAGAGAAATGCCCGGCGGCAACCGCGGTTAACCCAAGCCGCTTCGCCTTAAGCCCGTGGTGATATTTAAGTTCTCCGGTTATAAGCGCGTCTGCTCCGGCTTCGAGAGCCGGGCGGATAAAATCTGAAGAACCACCGGCAACAGCAACGGTCTGAACCATTTTATCACAGATGACCGCGGAAACAGTATCGAGGTTTAACTTCTCTTTGATAAAAAGAGCGAAGGAGCGGGAATCCATCGGATGATCAAGATGACAGATTCGACCGAGTCCGTCGCAAAACTCTCCCGAGATACGAATCCCGATTTTTCTTGCAAGTACGTCGTTGATTCCGCCGGCGGCTTTGTCATAATTTGTATGAGCGGCGATCAGCGTAATATCATGTTTGATTGCGAGCGCAATCGGTTCATCCGCCTCAATATGTGTGACACCGCCGAGCATGACAGGGTGATGGGTCACAAGCGCTTCGCAGCCGAGTTCGGCGGCTTCAAGGATTGTATCCTCCGAAATATCCAGCGCAAAGAGAATTTTTTTAATCTCTTTTTTCGCGTGATACAGGATTCCGACATTGTCAAAATCCTCCGCGGTATGAAAAGGCGCAAACGAATCGATTGCGTCGTAGATTTCTTTTCCGGTTATCATACGAATCCTCCTGCTTCAGCGTAGAATTTGATAGTATTCGTCGGTTTGGCTATCGTCTTTCGGTTAGGATTTACCCGGTTATACGATCAATATAGTCGACAATTTCTCGCGCTTCCTTGATTTTACGAAGATCGCTGATCTTGGCTTTTTCCATTTCTAAAAGAAGAACCTGGTTTCTTTTCCGTACCGAGGACAGATATGCGTCCTTGTCGCCGTCTGAATCAAGAATTTTTCCGAGCGATGCCATGATCGGGGATATTTCCAGATCAAGCCCGCAATACTGCGCGGACATAACTGTGTAGGGAATTCCTCCCTCAAAGACAGCGCGTTCAAAGCGAATCAAAAAGCCGTTTGCGTATAAATATCTCCGTAACCGTTCATGATGGGAAGATGGAACGAGAACAAGACGCTTGTTTTCATCCTTGAGCCAGGGCGCATCTGAAATAATACGGGCGGCGACATCTGCTCCCAAACCGGCGATGACAACGTCGTCTACCTTTTTTGGATCAATGCCGGCAAGCCCGTCGGTTACCATTGCGGAGGTCTTACTTGAAATTCCGAGAGCATAAAACAAATCCGCCGCCTTTTTCAGCGACGGTTCACTGATGTCGGTCGCGTAGGCGAAGGTACATCTCTCTTCAAGAATCAAAAAGGCGGCCAGCTTACCATGGTCGGTCCCGACATCGACAACACGACAAGCCTCGCGGACTGCCGATGCGGCTGCCGCGAGGCGTTTTGTCAGTTTGATCGGGTTGTTATTTCTCTGCGAAATAGGCATTAAGCTTCTCAATGAGTTCATCGGCATCTACTCCGTGAACAGCGCTTGCCATCGCTATGGATTCGCCGCGGGAAGCCGGGCAACCAAGACAGTGCATCCCGATTTCCATAAAAAACTTCGCAGCGCCTACATCATAGTCGAGAACTTCGCCGATAACAGAATCTTTTGTGACAGTCATATTCAATCAATTTCCTTTCTGATTTCTACATTAATTATAAGGAGAATGGCTGAAAGAATCAACCGCTAATTTGTTAAGAGTTGCACGTAATTTCGTCACACTTGCATCTCGCGAAAAAGAGTGTATAATTTTGAATTGTTCGCAACTGAGGAAAGGGGGAGTCGGGCGGTTTTGTCCGGATTGACAGAGTGTCCAAAATCTGTTTCATAGACAGAACGGGGGCACGGGGCACTATCGGCTGTAGAAGCCGGTCGTACTTGTGAAAACGAATGAGGACCAATGCGGGAAACCTACAATACTAACTCAATACCGATCATTGAATAAATAAAATGAGAATCCGGTCATCGGATTTGATAATAAATAATGCAAGGACGGTGCGTTAACCGGGCGGTGGTTTTACCTCTGCCCCGGAATTACAAGTACAATTAACTTTTTTGAAAGGAAAAAACATGAAAAAATTAATTGTATTTTTATTAACTGCTGTACTCTTGGCTGCGCCCTTGGCGGGCTGCAAAAAAATTTCTGGAAACTATACGAATGAAATGAAACTGACCTACGGAGTCGATATTTCATCGGAAGATGGAGCGGATTCTGTAGAACGCGCAGGAGATCATAAAGATTCTCCCTATTTTTCACGGTTGGATTTCTATAATATGGAATCCAATGATACCCTTACTATTTTACCGAAGTTCAAGACAATCCAACAGAGCAGCGAATGGTCTTGCGGCGTTGCTGCTGTGTTGATGGTGATGCACTATATCGGTGTTCCCGGAGATTACGATGAGCTTTCGTTGAGCGAATGTCGTCCGCAGGGATCAGAGCCCAGCGCTACGTCTCTTACCGAGGCAATGGCAATTTTGGAAAAGTATGACGGTGTAACGCTCGAAACGACATATGACTACCTTGAACGTGGGGAAGAGCTTACACTTGAGGGGATTC
Source organism: uncultured Oscillospiraceae bacterium (assembly GCA_964530485.1). Classification (GTDB taxonomy): domain Bacteria; phylum Bacillota; class Clostridia; order Oscillospirales; family Ruminococcaceae; genus WRIP01. The sequence goes on along the minus strand of CAZGYK010000091.1, from coordinate 1,663 downwards.
AGAATTATTTGAAGGAAGGTGTGCCTGTACTGATCTGCTGGAACGATTGGGGCGGACACTGGCAGGCGATCATCGGTTACGATACGATGGGAACCGAGACCGAACAGGATGATGTGATCATTGTCGCCGATCCCTATGATACAACCGACCACAATCAGGACGGATACGGGGTCTACGGTGCGGAACGGTTCATCTATAACTTTACGATGTATGATTTCTTTGACGAACCGGAACTGAACGACATGCTGTTTATTGCACCGCGCTATAGTAAATAGCAACTTCCATTTTCCTCAAGCGAACAAAAAAACACCCTCAAATGAGGGTGTTTTCATTTTGTTGTAGTGGTTTACTCGGATTCTTTCATTTTCGCAAAGCACTCGCTGCAATAAACAGGGCGATCTTCGCGGGGTTGGAACGGTACCTTTGCTTCTGCTCCGCAGGATGCACAAGTTGCTGTGTACATTTCGCGAGGTGCGCGTCCAGAGTTTTTGCGGTTGTCGCGGCAGGCTTTACATCTCTGGGGTTCGTTTTCGAATCCGCGGGACGCATAGAATTCCTGTTCGCCGGCAGTGAAAGTGAATTCATTGCCACAGTCTTTGCATACTAGGGTCTTGTCTTCGTACATGCTGATTGATCTCCTCTTAGTGGGTAGAAAATTTTTTTGCCCGCGGACGGAATTGAACCATCATCTTTGCCGTAAAAAACAACGCTCTGCCATTGAGCTACAGAGGGCATATATAAAGCCGTTAGAGGCAGTATATACAAATTGAATTGTTATTTGAGTTTTCTTCTTGCCCTCTGCAATGCGTTGTCGACGGATTTCGGGGATGACGACAGGAGTTCCGAGATTGCGAGATAACTGTACCCTTCAAGATACAAAGCAAGCACCTTTTTTTCGAATGACGAAAGGTCTTCGTGAATTTGTTCTAGGACTGCGCTGACTTCTTCGCGCAGGATTACGAGATCTTCGAGAGACTGCGTAACAAGGACTTCAAGCGAAGAATCTTCGTTTTCAGATAGAGACAAGGAACTATTTAACGGTAGATTTTTCTTTCTTGAATCCTGCCGAAGAGCAGAATAAATACGGTTGTCAATACAAGCGATCGCGTAGGTCTCAAAGGATACGCCTCTCTCCTCATCAAATGTATCGACAGCGCCAAGCAGACCGATAAGTCCTTCTTGGATGATGTCGTCATAGGCAAGACCGACGCTTTTAATACGGGAAGCACGCTTTCGAATATACGGTAAGAACGCTTTCACAAGTGAAGAAGCGGATTCTTCATTCCGGTTTTGATCGCCATATGTTTTCAAATCTGAACACCCATTGATACGTTAATTGATAAATACTATAGCATACTGTCGTTTTTTGTCAAGATATTTAGAATTAATCGATAATAATATCTCCAATCTGTCACATTTGCTCATAGGAACCCTAGAAAACACCATATATTGAAATAATTTACAGAAAACCGAGACTTTTCCCAGTTATTGTGTCGACATTGTTCTGGAATTTGAAATATGATAGAAAATATGTATATAATTTTATATAAACATCGATCTGTATTCTTAGACAATCACATAAAATATCTTCCGGTGCTTTGCTTGCAAACAGAGATTTCATCAGCTATAATAGGAAAGCGTTAATGCATGCCGGTGTGATGGA
>CAZGYK010000090.1:0-6654 GCA_964530485.1 uncultured Oscillospiraceae bacterium | reverse complement strand
AAGCTGGCAATCGTAGGCCCGAACGGCGGCGGAAAAACGACTCTCATCAATGTGATTGCGGGAAAGCGAAAACCTGAAGCCGGGAGCGTGCGGCTCGGCGGGGGCGTAAAACAGGCATTTCTTGCTCAGAATCTGTACGCCTCGAAAGCCGAGAGCCCGATCCAGTATATTTGGGACAGATATCCTTCTATGACTCAGCTCCAGGTAAGAAGTCTTCTTGCTGCGGTAGGGTTTCAGGGGGAGGAGGTGTTTCTAGAGGCGACAGGTTTATCTGGAGGCGAGCTCGCGAGACTCAACCTTGCCCGTATCTCTCTAGAACAGCCAAACTTGTTGGTTTTGGATGAGCCCACGAACCACCTCGATATCTACTCGAAGGAAATGTTGACCGATACGCTCGAACGATATTCTGGGACAATGATTGTCGTTTCGCATGATCGTTTTCTTTTGTCGAGATTGAATGCAAGAATTCTATTGCTTGACGGGGAAGGGAACACGCGTTTTTTTGAAGACTTTTTACAATATCGCACCTATCTCGAGAGTAAGAAGTCGGATTCGTTAGAACCGCGTGAGAAAGAGACAGTCGAAGACGCAAACTCGAAAGAGCCGTTAAATCAAAAAGAACAGCGCAGACAGAAGGCCCAGCAGCGCGAACGGACTTCTTTTCTTGAAACATCGATTGAACAGATTGAAAAGCAGATTTCGATGCTTGAGAATGAAGCGGTTGAACCAGACGTAATCAGTGATCATGTTCGGTTGGGAGAGATTTACGAGACATTGGAAGAACTTCGGAGAACGCTCGCGGAATATTCCGACGAATGGCTTAGAATCACATAAAAGAACCGCCCGGTTATCCCGGGCGGTTCTTAATATCTTCAGTTAATCCTCAAACTCTACGCTTAAAAACGCGATACTTTTATCAGTAGCGATATTTTCAAAGCTGTAAAGGACTAGGATTTGATCAAAACTCATGTCGGCAAACTGTTTGTAGCCATCTTTATAAAATCGCGGATCGATTACATGAATCGTGTTGTAATGCTCCGTCAACATCGGGACTAAGCTGTTGGCAAAGGAGTCTTTGATGATGAGAATTGAACCAAGCTTCTCTTCGCTGTAAACAGATTGAATTACAGTATAACCGTTGTTTCCTTGTAGGAAAGCGGCATATTTGTCACGTAGGGTAAACTGTTCTGCATTGTAAAGGCTGTCATACTCTTTTCCGTCGGCAGTCAGTTTTTTGATTGAAAAGTCATAGTATTCTATCGTATCGGATTCGGGGTTGATTTCACGACTTTTTGAATAGCTTGTTCCGAGAAAATCATCAATTGAAAAGAGCGGGCGAGACCCATATTCAAACGGCATAAATCCAGAGAATGGGGCAAACTGGCTATAGGCATACCAGGCGCCGAGGGTGGTCCAATGGTGGTCTGTCCGATAGTAGATATAGTCGTCGTTGTTGATCGTTAGAATGTCCTTGGCGTTGATGATGGTTGCGTTTTTAGAAAGGTATTCGTTGATCTCCGTAATATAGTAACCCTGATCGACAAAGGGCAGGCCCTTCGGAACGTAATCAACGAGAGGGTAATACTTCGAGGGAACCACCATCACGGCGACAGGCGCCTTCATGGCTGCCGAGAACGTGTCGATAGAAGAAAGGTTGTTTCGAAGGACTTCCGGGTCAAAGTCATAGAATTTCGGGAACAGATATCCGTCCTTCCCGTAGACAATATCGTTGTTCTCAGTCTTTAAGAGGAGCATTTCGGAAGCGGATTTCATCGAGACCCAAGAATCGCGGAACAGAAACTGGTCGGTGATATAGGTTTCGTAATTCTTCGCGAAATCTCCGGATACGAGGGTTTGGTAACTAAAGGCAGGAAATGTGTTCAGTTTTTTATTTTCAAGCTCTGAAAAAGAGCGTTCAGGAGTGAACGCATCAATAAGCGAGAATCCGATCAGAAAGACGAAAATCAGTAAGAATAGGGGCGCTGTTTTGAGTATTTTCATTTATACCTCACTAGAACCGGAAATAGAGGAATGGGTTAAAGGTAGAGTCTACGAGATAGGCAACCGAAATAATAAAAAGAGCTGCCATGAGGACGATTTTAAGTGCCCGCTTTTGCCGAATTTTTTGGTAGAGCTTTTCGGGCAGTGACGTTGAGAAGAAGCAACCGACCAGTAGGATAACGATATAGTTCCTAAGATAGTAGGTGACGCCGACAGTATGGCTTCCCGGCGAAAGGAAGGTCGGGATAATCATGCGTTTTAGAAATTCTAGCAACAAGGACATATCGGTAATCGCGAACAGGGCCCATCCGAATAACAGGATAACGACCATATAGAGATGGGATAGAATTTTGTTTTTGTTGAGGAAGCTGATAAATCCGGATTTTTCGATCACAAGGAGAACAAAGAAATAGATGCCCCAAATCAGAAAGTTCCAGGAAGCGCCGTGCCAAAAACCGGTAAGCGCCCAGACGATAAACAGGTTTAAGATTGTTCTTCCGTTGCCGCGGCGGGAACCTCCGAGGGGGAAGTAGAGATATTCGCGGAACCAGGAACCGAGCGTCATATGCCAACGACGCCAGAATTCGGTTACGCTTCTCGACATGTAGGGGTTGTCAAAGTTTTTCGGAAATTTGAAGCCGAGCATTTTTCCCATTCCGATCGCCATCTGGGAATAGCCGGAGAAATCAAAATAAATCTGAAGGGCAAAGGCGAGAATCCCGAGCCATGCGAGCCCGCTCGATATGGTTCCGAAGCCTATTTTTTCGACCTCTGACCAGAGTAAGCCAATATTGTTTGCGAGTAGTACCTTTTTCGCCAGTCCGGCGATAAAATCTTCCATCCCGCTTTCAAGGCTTTCCGGGGTGATCGTCCTGTTGTTCAGTTCGTTGTTGATATCGGTATACCGGACGATAGGGCCGGCGATCAGCTGCGGGAACATCACGACATAAGCGGCAAGGTTAATCAGATTTTTCTGGACATCCGCTTTTTTGCGGTATACGTCAATGGTGTAGGACAGGGTCTGGAATGTATAGAAGCTAATACCGAGAGGAAGCGTCAACCCAAGTTTATTCAGTTCAAGAGAGAAAAGGGAGTTTGCGTTGACAATAAAGAAATCGAGATACTTGAAGACAAACAGCATGCCGATACTGGCGATGACGCTGACTGCTAAAAAGGCCTTCTTGGCGCCGGGCTTTTCAGAGAATTTACTGATGCCGATTGCGGAAAAGTAGTTGATTAATACGAGGGCTACCATGATCGGGAAGTAGCGAACCTCTCCCCAGGAATAGAAAATTAAACTCACAAACATCAAAACAAAGTTTTTGAGAGGTTTGGGAGCAACATAATAAAGGATTAGGGCTATTGGTAAAAACTGAAAGAGAAAGAGAAGACTGCTAAAAACCATAGATGAATACCCTTACTGCTGTAAATTCCAAAATGTGGAAAATGCCATCTTTCGCATGCGATCATTATACAATAGATATTCCTGAATAACAACTCTGTTGGTATACGATGTGTGTGTGGTTTGTTTACAGGAAATCAACCTGAAGGTCAGAGATAAAAAACAAAATGGGGCGGATAAACCGCCCCTTGTTCAACAATATTCAGTTTTAGTCTGATTCGACGATGCGGATGGATGTGTCTCCCGATTTCGCGGCGTTTTTAGCAACTTCCATGAGTTTGAAGAAATTCTCAGAGGACATTGTTGCTCCAGCGATAACATCTACTTTGGTTCCGCCGCTTCCGATATACTCGTTAACGAGATCGCGGTAGAATTTTTCCGGGTAGGTGCCATTAATCGATTCCATCGATTTCTGCATGTCTTTCGAATCGGTTTTTAGACTGCCGTCCTTTTCGCTGTAACCGTTGGCCACAATCGAGATGACCTTGCCGTCTTTGATCACGAACTCAACAAAATCTTTGTAACCGTTTTCGTCAAACTCCGACATCTCAACACGATAGGTACCATCTGTAATCTTGACCTTCGTGTCGCAGGCGACGAACACCGTTACTAGAATAAGAAGAGACATGATCAATGCAATAATTCGTTGCATGAAAAACCTCCCTTGTGAATGGAACAATTCTATATTATAATGATTTCTGTCATATTGTCAAACCAAAACAGATGTTTTGTGCATAATGAATGAGGTAGTTATGAAACAGTCACCGGCAAAGAAGGTTGCGTTTATGGGCCTTCTATTTGCGTTGGCTCTTGTTTTTTCGTACCTGGAAAGCTTGATTCCTGCGGTTGCCGGAATGCCACCCGGGATAAAACTAGGATTGTCAAATGTAGTTACGATGTACTGCCTCTTTTTTCTCGGGGCTCCGTCGGCGATTACGCTTGTTTTATTAAAATCAGGTTTTACGTTTCTGATACGCGGCTATGTGGCTGGCTTACTCAGCCTTTCGGGTGGGGTATTGTCGGTTGCGGTAATGCTTGCGCTCTCTATCGCGTCTAAAAAGCGGTTATCAGTCGGGTTCGAAAGCGTAGCAGGCGCCGTTTCCCATAACATCGGGCAGTTAATCCTCGCGCGCCTTTTGATAGGTTCCGATTTCATGTTTTATTATCTTCCGGTTTTGATCATCAGCGGGATCATTATGGGCATTATAACCGCGCTTGTATTTCGAACAATATCTCCCTATCTTGAGAAGATGAAGCGATCATGACCGAGATTGCTTTAAGCATACCATGGGCGGTTGAAACAATCTATAAAGTATTGTGAAGTATCGCGTAGAAAAAAATGAAGGAAGAAGACGGCGAATGATGAAGTATTGCTATATTGTCAATCCGACAGCGGGGCAGAAGGAACTACTTGTCAAACAAATCCCATTGATAGAACAAGCCTATCGAAAAAACGGATTGGATTGTGAGATTTTCATCACGGAATACCCAAGGCACGCAACCGAGATCACCGACCGGCTTGCGAGAGAGAATGACGCAGTTCGCATATGTGCCATGGGTGGTGACGGAACGCTCAACGAAGTCGTATCCGGAGCAGTTGGTCACGCAAATGTTGAAATCGGATGTTATCCGAGCGGGAGCGGGAACGACTTTATCAAATACTTTGGAACACGGGAAGACTTTATTGATTTCGAATATATTGTCGATGCTTCTTCCGTAGACCTTGATGTGATTCAAATCAATGATCGTTATTGCCTGAATATTTTTTCGATGGGCCTCGATGCAAATGTCGCCTACGATATTCCTCGCTACCGGCGGCTTCCGTTCGTAGGTGGATCGATGGCTTATAACATGTCTTTGGCGGTAAATTTTCTCAAAAAACTTGGCAACGATCTAGCCGTGACGATAGACGGGAAAACGATTCATATGAACTGCCTGCTCCTGGCGGTAGGGAATGGGCGCGTTTACGGCGGAGGGTTTTACGCAACGCCGGAAGCGATTTTAGACGATGGTATTCTGGATATTATGATGGTAAAAACGATTCCCCGTCTTAGAATCGCAACAGTTGTCCCCAAATATAAAAAAGGAACCCATCTCGTCAACGGCGAGATCCACGAATCCCTAAAAGACATCATTTTATATCGAAGAACCGATAAACTTCAGATCTCCGCCAAAAATGAGATTGTTGTAAACTTGGACGGAGAAGCGGCAGTGATGAAAAATATGGATATTGAGGTTAAACGTAAAGAAATTAAATTTTTATTGCCCAAGAGTTTGACGGACAAGAGGACGATACCGGATCTCAATTTTGTTTAACATTGAAGAAGTAGAAAGAACGGTTATGGAGACAGCATCGGGACACGCTTTTGAAGGGAATAAGACGGTTGACCAGGAAGGGCTTTTGGAGCTGTTGATCCGCGATGAACGGCTCGAGAACTTGAGGATCGATAACCTTGAAATGCCGTTGACGGGAATGTCGGGAAGCGACTGGGATGAATGTTTCTTTGACGGATGCCGGTTTATCGGTATCGAGGCAGGCCGAAGCGTCTACTCGAAGACGGTCTTTCGAAACTGCGACTTTAGCAATTCCAGCTTTTTAGAGTGTGGGTTCCATCATTGCCGTTTTGAATCCTGTAAACTGACAGGCGCAAATTTTATAAAATCTTACTTCTCTGATGTAGAGTTTTCTGATATACTTGGTAAGTACGCTGTTTTTTCGGAAATAGAATCGAAATCTGTTTCTTTCCTTAACAGCGTTTTGCGGGAAGCATCCTTTGACGGAGTAAAAGGAAAAAAGTATTTCTTCAAGAACTGCGACCTGACCGGCTCCGATTTTCGGAATACTCCTCTAAATGGAGTTGATTTGAGAGATTGCGGAATTGACGGAATTTCTTTTGTGGGTCATGAGTTGAAGGGAGCGGTAGTCACGCCGCTGCAGGCGCTTGAACTGTCCCGCGTTCTTGGATTTGTGATCAAAGACTAGGGAAAAATGACGGTGCACGTGGTTGTGCAAAACGACGAATTTTTTTTTGTATGAAAAAGGTATTGATTTTTCATGAAAAAAGGATACAATAATTGTTAGCACTCAAAGCTTACGAGTGCTAACAAAAAAATAGGAGGACAGAACATGAAACTTAAACCTCTCGCTGATAGAGTCGTAGTCAAGATGGTGGAGGCCGAAGAAACAACAAAGAGCGGATATGAATGTTCAACGCCGTCGGAATCGGTATATGTATTGTTTTCATTGAATA
>CAZGYK010000089.1:0-6668 GCA_964530485.1 uncultured Oscillospiraceae bacterium | reverse complement strand
TTGATGACTGTGGATTAAAGGGGTATCAAATCGGCGGAGCGATGGTGAGTGAAAAACATGCCGGGTTCCTAATCAATTATCATCAAGCGACGTCAAGCGATGTCCTGAAATTGATGGATTATGTGACAGAAGTCGTACAACTGAAGACCGGGTATACGCTTGTCCCGGAAATTCGGATTATGGGGAAATAGGTAGGACAATGGAGATACTAATTATTACCGGACTTTCCGGATCTGGGAAATCACAGGTTGGAAATATTCTCGAAGACATCGGATATTATTGTATTGACAATATGCCCCCGACGTTGATACCGATCTTTGCGGAGATGGCGAGCCAGTTAAGCCAGTTTCAAAAAGTTGCGATTGTTACAGATATGCGTGCCGGAGGTCTATTTTCCGGTTTTTCCGGTTGTCTTGACGAATTGATGCGGATGGGTGTGTCCTATAAGATTCTGTTTTTAGATGCCTCAGATGATGTTATTGCTCGACGATATCGAGAAACGAGGCGGTCGCATCCTTTATCTGTTTTGTCGGATTCTCCAATATTGGATGCGATCAATGAGGAACGTAAGATCATGAGTCACGCGAGGGAAATCGCGGATTATTATATTGATACAACGCAGCTTTCCGCTTCTCAGCTCCGAGAGATGGTTCAGCGAATGTTCCTTCAAAATAGCAACGACTCACTTCGAGTAACATGCATTTCATTTGGTTTTAAGCACGGGATACCGCCGGAATCAAACATTGTGATGGACGTTCGCTTTCTGCCGAACCCGTTCTATATTTTAGAACTAAAAGAAAAAACGGGTCTTGATGCAGCGGTTGACGAATATGTGTTCTCGTCCGACAACGCAAAAGAATTACTTGTCTATCTGACAAACATGATTGATTATCTTCTCCCGCTCTATCAGAAGGAAGGGAAGAGTCAGCTGGTTATTTCGATCGGCTGTACCGGAGGAAAACATAGGTCGGTAGCGATCATTGAACGTTTGGCTGAACACATTCGCGTTCAGGGCTATCCGGTATACAATGTGCATCGTGATATAGAAAAACTGTTGTAGGAGCATTCATGACGTTCTGCAGAAGGGTAAAACAGGAAATCTCAGCCAATGCTGAATTTGATAATTGCTGTAATGCCGCGCATCTTTACGGCATTCTGTCTTTTTCGAAAAACTTTGCAAAAGAAGAAATTGTGCTCTCGGTTTTAGATCGGGAAGTATTGGATCATATTGTTGATTGTTTTAGACTGTTTGGTATTTCCCTTGATGAGGATTGCATTTCAAAACAAAGCAGATCCTACTGCCTTACGATACAAAACCCTATGACGATAGACCGTATATTATCGGATTTTGGCTATTCAGGAGATGAACCCAACTATCGAATCTTGGATCAGAACTTTATGTGTGACGGATGTAAGGCGGCTTACGTCTCGGGATGCTTTCTAACAGGAGGAACTGTTACGGAACCTTCTAGAAGCTATCATCTTGAGTTCTCGACGAGAAAATACTCGTTTTCCAATGATTTTTACGATCTACTTACCTCCTGTGGATTTTCACCAAAGGTGTCGGAGCGTAAATCGCTTAACCGAATGATCTACTTCAAGGATAGCGGTCAGATCGAGGATGTTCTGACCTTTATGGGCGCACATTCGGCATCGATGGAGGTCATGAATGAAAAAATATATAAGGATATGATCAACAAAGTGAACCGGCAGACAAATTGTGAAACTGCCAATATTGATAAAATTGTCCAGGCCTCGGAGGAAGACAGAAAGCTTATTTCGTTCGTATATACTGAAGCAGGAGAATCGTATTTCTCTGAAAATCTTCGCGAAATCGCGAAGTTGAGAGTTGAAAATCCGGAGCTTTCACTGGTCGATTTAGGTAAGCTTCTCGATCCTGTTTTGTCAAAGTCGGGAGTGAGCCATCGTCTAAGACGGATTCGCCATGAGGCAGAGAATTTAAGGGAGCAAAAGCATGTCGTCGAGTAGCGCGGACTTTGTCCATCTACATCTTCATACGGAATATAGCCTTCTCGACGGCGCCTGCCGGATCGACAGGTTGATTAAACATATTAAGAATATCGGACAAACAGCAGTCGCGATCACCGACCATGGGGTGATGTACGGCTGCGTCGATTTTTATAAAGAGGCAAAAAAGCATGGGATACATCCGGTTATTGGCTGCGAAATGTATGTTGCGCAGCGCTCAAGGTTTGATAAAGTTCATAAGCTTGATTCCTCATCCTATCACCTCATCTTGCTCTGCGAAAATGAAATCGGATATCAAAATCTTATCAAACTAGTCAGCCTTTCGAATATCGAAGGTTTCTATAACAAGCCTCGCGTAGATCATGAGCTCCTAGAAAAGTACAGTGAGGGCCTAATAGCGATGTCGGCGTGCCTTGCCGGAGAGATTCCGCAAAGTTTGCTAGCTGGGAACTATAATACTGCGAAAGAGACGGCGCTCTATTACCAAAATCTTTTTGGGAAGGACAACTTTTTTTTAGAAGTTCAAAACCATGGGATTGAGGAACAACAACGCATCATACCGGATATGATCCGGCTTTCAAAGGACACGGGAATCCCTCTTGTTGCAACGAATGACTGTCATTATATCGAGAGACAGGATAGCGAGATGCAACACGCTCTAATCTGTATTCAGACCAACCATACGGTTCACGATGACGATGTATTAGAGTTTAAAACCGATCAGTTTTATGTTAAGACTACTGAGGAAATGCTGGAACTCTTTTCCGCAATCCCTGAGGCGGTTCTAAACACGAAAACGATTGCCGAGCGCTGCCAGTTTGATTTTGAGTTCGGAGTGACGAAGCTCCCATATTTTGCTACCCCGGATCAATCCGACAATTCAGAATATTTCGTGCGGAAGTGTTATGAGGGATTTGAGCGACATTATCCTACCCCGACTAGCGAAGCAACCGAGCGTCTTCAATATGAGATAGACGTCATCAAAAGAATGGGATATGTTGATTATTTTCTGATTGTCAGTGACTTTATTGATTTTGCTCGAAAAAACGATATTCCCGTTGGACCGGGAAGGGGATCTGGCGCAGGAAGTCTTGCGGCTTATTGTCTCGGTATTACCGGTGTTGACCCGTTGCGTTACGGATTGCTTTTTGAGCGATTCCTCAACCCCGAACGAATCAGCATGCCGGATTTTGATATTGATTTCTGCTATGAGCGAAGGCAGGAAGTAATTGATTATGTTGTCGGAAAATACGGCTCAGATCATGTTGCTCAGATCATAACGTTCGGAACAATGGCGGCGAGGGCGGCAATTCGGGATGTCGGCCGTGTACTCGGAATGCCCTATACTGAAGTTGACGTTGTCGCAAAGCAGATTCCGCAGATGATCGGAATCACGATTGAGGCAGCGTTAGACCGGACTCCGGAACTAAAACAGCTCTACGAGAGTTCCTCCTCGGTTAAACAATTGCTTGATCTTTCAATCAAAGTAGAAGGGATGCCAAGACATGCTTCAACGCATGCTGCCGGGGTTGTTATAACCCGCGAAAAGGCTAGCGACTACGTCCCGCTACAGGTCAACGACGAACAAATCGTTACCCAGTTTCCGATGGGAACCCTTGAAGAGCTTGGCCTTCTTAAGATGGATTTTCTCGGCCTTCGAACGTTGACCGTGATCAGCGATACCGAACGTGAAATCAAAAAAGACAAGCCGGATTTTTCGATAGATCAAATACCCTATGATGATAAAGATGTTTATGAAATGCTCTCTTCCGGAAATACGTCCGGTGTGTTTCAGTTCGAATCTTCCGGTATGCGCCAGGTGTTGACGGGTTTGAAACCGATAAACTTGGAAGATCTGATTGCTGTCATTGCGCTCTATCGGCCAGGACCAATGGATTCGATTCCAACCTATATCCGAAACCGGCATCACCCGGAGGAGGTTTCCTATAAGACTCCGCAGCTCAAGTCTATTTTGGATGTAACAAACGGCTGTATCGTCTACCAGGAACAAGTTATGCAGATTTTCCGGGAGCTTGCCGGCTTTAGTTATGGGCAGGCCGATCTTGTTCGCCGCGCGATGAGCAAGAAAAAAGCGGACATTATGGAGAAGGAAGGCAAAGTTTTCATCTACGGAGATGAAAAAACGGATGGCTGTGTGAAACGCGGTATCCCGGAGAGAATTGCAAAGGATATCTTCGCGGAAATGGAAAGCTTCGCTTCCTATGCGTTCAATAAGTCCCATGCAGCAGCCTACGCTGTTTTAGCTTATCAGACAGCCTATCTCAAAAGACATTACCCAAAGGAATATATGGCGGCCTTGCTGACTAGCGTCCTCGAAAGTACCGATCGGGTTATTGAATATATCGGAGAATGCCAGCGGATCGGAATAAAGGTTGGCGCGCCGAATATTAACATGAGCTATTCCGGCTTTACTGTAAACGGTGATGAGATCCTATTTGGACTTCGGGCGGTAAAAAATGTCGGACGAAACATGATCCGCTCTATTGTTTCTGAGCGCGAAAAAAGCGGCCAGTTTCTCACATTCCCCGATTTTTGCTTGAGGAGCTACGGAAGCGAAATGAATCGGCGGGCACTTGAAAACCTAGTTAAATCCGGAGCGATGGACTGTTTTGGGATCACCCGGCGAACTATGGTTATGAATATGGAGGGAATCCTTAAGGCAATCGATGATACCGAGCGCCGTAACCTTGCCGGTCAAATCAATCTCTACGACCACATTGAAACAGATGCGTCAACGGATTTTGCGATTGAGGATCAGCCTGAATATCCGCTCCCGGAATTGCTTGCGCAAGAAAAAGAAATAACCGGTTTATACCTGTCTAGTCACCCGCTAGAAAAGTATTTAGAACTTATTCGGAAAACTTCAAATTGTACGCTTCGAGAATTAACCGCGGACGAAAACGAACGCTTTGATAACCAATTTGTTACGCTGGTTTGTTCAATTGTTGCCGTTAGACCTAAGGTTACGAAATCAAATGCCACTATGGCATTTGTAACGGTTGAAGATCTTACCGGGTCGATAGAGATGTTAGTTTTTCCCGCGAAACTTGATGAGTATCTTCGATTTTTAAAAGTGAATAATGTTGTCGTTGTTGACGCAAGGGTATCAGTAAAGGAAAATGAAGAAATCAATTTAGTATGTAACCGTGTTACGCCTGTTGACGATTACCAGCCTCATCGGCAGAATAGGAAAACATATACAAATGAGAAACCTGCCATAACACCTGACAGCGACTCGAAGACCGATCCGTTTCAGAAGATAAAGTCTCTTTATCTTCGAGTTCCGGATCAAGAATCAGATTTATATAGAAAAGCGACCGCTATTTTGCAGATATTTGAAGGAAATATACCGGTCTATCTCTATTTGAATCGCAAAAAAGAGTTGGTTCTCGCCCCCCGGCGTATGTGGGTGTCGTTGTCTGAAACGCTACTAGCTGAACTTAGGGAAATACTCGGAGATGAGAATGTAGCTTTGAAGATGTCCTCATAGCTAAGGGGCTTTACGCAATCATAGATTGATGATAAAATAGGAGAAGTATCAGAAAGGAATGATAGGTTATGTCATTAGAGATTAAAACAATCGGAGTATTGACCAGCGGGGGAGATGCCCCAGGAATGAATGCGGCTATTCGCGCTGTTGTCAGGTCTGCAATTTATAAGGGTATGCGCGTTATGGGTATCCGTAGGGGCTACAACGGACTTATCAATGGTGATATTTTTGAGATGAATATCCGTAGCGTCTCGGAAATCATACATCGTGGCGGTACTGTTCTTTATACCGCGCGTTGTTTAGAGTTCAAGACAAAAGCTGGAATCGAAAAAGCGCGCGATACCTGCAACGAAAACGGAATAGATGCTCTCGTCGTAATTGGCGGAGACGGTTCTTTCCGCGGCGCGAAAGATTTGAGCGAAATTGGAATTCCCTGTATTGGTATTCCAGGAACGATCGACAACGATATCGCCTGCAGCGATTATACAATCGGCTATGATACAGCGCTTAATACAGCGATGGAGATGATCGATAAACTTCGCGATACAACCCAATCCCACGACAGATGCAGCGTGGTTGAAGTGATGGGCCATAAGGCGGGATATCTTGCGATGACTACCGGAATTGCCTGTGGCGCGCTTGCAACATTGATTCCTGAAATTCCGTATGATCTAGATAAGGATGTCATCGACAGGATGCTGTTTACGCAAAGAACCGGCAAAAAACATTTCATTGTTATTGTTGCGGAAGGCTGTGGGAGCGCAATTGAGATTGCTGACTTTATTCAAGCTAGAAGTGGAATAGAAACCAAAGCTACAGTTCTTGGGCATGTTCAGCGCGGCGGCTCACCTACGACTCAGGACCGTTATATCGCGAGTCTTATGGGGTTCAAAGCAGTCGATTTGCTTGCGGACGGAATTGGGAAACGCGTTGTCGCGTATAAGCATGGCCAGATTATGGATTTTGATATTGACGAAGCGTTGGCGATGACAAAATCAATCGATAAAGAACTTCTTACCATATCACAGCGTATTTCAATCTAATACAATTCTAAACGGAAAGCTGTCTTAGAGGGATAAGACAGCTTTTTTGTTTGCATATTGATAGGATACGGCATGTATTTATGGTATAATTTTATGAGCAAAGCACGAGGTGATAGAATGGATAA
>CAZGYK010000088.1:0-6737 GCA_964530485.1 uncultured Oscillospiraceae bacterium | reverse complement strand
TCAGGTTAATGAGCGCCCAGTTTTGCCCGTCAATTCCGAAGAGCGGCGTCTTTTCCCCGCCTAGTTCGGTTGTCTCATCCCCACCGCCCGTTTCCGGCGTCGTTGTTTCCGGCGTCGTTGTTTCCGGCGTCGTTGTTTCCGGCGTCGTCGTTTCCGGTGTCGTCGTTTCCGGTGTCGTCGTTTCCGGCGTGGTTGTTTCCGGTGTCGTTGTCTCCGGTGTCGTTGTCTCCGGTGTCGTCGTTTCCGGTGTCGTCGTTTCCGGTGTCGTCGTTTCCGGTCCGGTTGCCTTTTGCCACTTGGCAAACAGGAGAACATCTCGGCCCGGCATGGTTTTTCCAACAAAATCAAATACGGTTGTTCCTTCTAGATCGGAATACCAACCTACAAAGGTGCTTCCCGTTTTTGTTGGGGCAGGCGGAGCCCCTATGTCGATCCCCTCGCTGATCCCATAAGCCGGCATGGTTGGAGTTCCGTCGGTTGAGTCAAAGAAGATATCGTAAAGCGGAACGGTTCCGCCGATCCATTTTGCATAGAGGGTTGTATCGCTGTATACGCTGAAGTTCCCGAAATCCCAAAGCACGGTACACGCCGCGTCTTTATACCATCCGTCAAAATAGAAGTTTGTCTGGCCCGGCTTCGTTGTCGGCCGCACCGGCGACTCAGGGAGCGCCAATCGCCCTGTGTCCTGTACCTGTTGCACAGCAACCGAAGAACCACCCATACTATCAAAAGTCACCGTATAAAGAGGCGCCGCTCTGCCGCTTCTTAGGAAGTCCATTTCCCAAAGCGCGTAAAGCGTCATATCGGAGTATACCCTGTCCACGGCAAACCTCCAGCGCCTGGTATAATCTAAGTCTGTATACCATCCGGCAAACATATATCCAGGTCTGCTCGGGTTATATGGATATTCAACCAAACCCCCATACGCGATATCCGATTCGGAGTCAATATAACTTCCGCCTACCGAGTCAAATATTACCGTATATGTCTCGACCGTCTCGCGTTTCCATTGTGCGTAAAGCGTCATGTTTGACGATATCGGGATCCAAAAATCCCAAGGGTTGGTTCCAGATGCATCTGCTGTCCATCCGGTAAAGATATACCCATCTTTATAGGGATCGCTTGGTTTATCTAACAGACTACCCTCTATTACGATGACTGACGGCACATAAGTTCCCCCTTGGGAATCATATGTAACGACGTATTCATTTACCTCTTCCGGGAGATCCTGTGGAACCCATTTTGCATAGAGCGTCAGATCATAGTTGATTCTATCGTTGTAGAAATCCCAAATGGCATATCCTTCTGGGTCCCGGAACCATCCCATAAACGAATACCCGTCTTTTGTCGGCTCATTCGGGTAAACGAGTAGACTGTCCTGCTGATGAACCTGCGAGGGTATAGATGATCCACCTTGGGAGTCAAATGTAGCGGTGTACTCGGGAATCCTCTCTTCTTGCCATTTCGCGTAAAGTACTATGTCTGCCGCAACGGTGTCCTGGCCCCAGTTCCAGGGGTTTTGTCCGCCGGCGTCACGATACCAACCTTCAAACACATATCCGGGTCTCGACGGCGTGTCCGGTTGAAGGACATGGGTTCCCGCAACAAGCGCAACAAGCGGACGAATCTCGCTCCCGCCCTGTGAATCAAAGAAAAAGCGGTGTCGCGGCTCGGCGCCACCCTCCCATTTCGCGTATAGTGTCAAATCCCCCTTAACGGTATCGTTGCCAAAGTCCCAGCGGCTTTCATACCCTTCGGTATACCATCCGGCGAACACATAGTTGTTAAACCGCGTTTCAGGAATGACATTGATTTTCGTTCCCGATGTGGCTGTAATCGGCGCTACTGGGCTTCCACCCATCGTCTGAAACGTAACCGTATAAGTAGAAATCCGGCTGCCCTTGACTCCTAGATCCAGCTTCAGTCCGCCATCAGCGGTAGTTATTGACGAAACGATCGGCTGAACAACAATCAACATCACCAAAACAACCGATAACAGAATCAGCGCTGTTCTGGAGCCTTTGTTCCCCTTCTTTGTTTGCATAAAACTTTTTCCTTTCTTGATATCTAAATCCATGCGGATTATAATAGCTAAACCCTTCGCTTGGCTTGGTAAATATACTATCTAAGTATTATCTTAAATTCCTTTTTATCCAAAGCAAAACCTGTCGAACCCTGTCGTGTCTAATCATTTTTCAATAACAAACGTCTTCTCAAGGAAAAACGGCACCCTGCCTCTCTCCTTCTCGCCTCGTGAAAAATCGATATTGATGCCTCTAAACACTTTTTCGTTTCCTGTTACTGGGATTTCCAATCCCCACCATCATATCACTGCAAATAGAATTTGCAACCTCTTAAAATTCTCTTGGTCCAGGCTCAAAAAGACGCCCGCCGACTAAACTGCAATCCTTTTGAAAGTCATATCATTTATGTGCGTTTATCGGATTAATCCATTTTGCTCCTTCGGCTATTTTTTATATCGTTTATCCATCATAGAAACGGGAATGTTTGTATGAATTCATCCGATATTAATGATAAGCTGTTTTGCGCCGATCTTTCTATATTGAAAACACTTTATCTGGAAAGTTATGGTATAATGGGTTTCTTTGAGAGGTAATACCAGAATATAAACCGACGAAGCATTTTATGATAGGTGCATCCGTTCGCCCTTCTCAACCCGATCAACGATGCATCAATATTCGTAGCTTTCATTCCCTCTTGACCCGGATTGCCTTTCCTTTCTCGTGCGAAAATCGTTTTTATTGCGTTTCATTTGCTATCACGCAAGTGTGCGTTCATTTTTGACTGACTAAAAAGCTATTTGGGGTGATTTTTGTGAGTTTTGATAAGGTTTTGACTCTGTTTTCAATTCTTTTATCCTTCGCCATCTTTTTCAACGCGATTCGAAGGCGCGATGCAATCAAAGGGTTTTGCTTTACACTATTAACCTTTTTTATCCTACTATACTTCCTTGGGTATTATTTCAAACTGATCTCAACAAATATGGAATCGACCATCCACGCATTCTTTTTGCAAAAGCTGGCAACCCCTTTTATCCCGACGGTATCGTTAATCTTTTTGCTCGATTTCATCAACCGAAAACCAAAGTATTCCGTTTGTTCAATCGCTATGATTGTCCCAGTGATCTCTATGGTTTTGTCTCTGACATGGGAAACCAACGGCTTCTATTATAAGAGCGTCACGTATGACGGCGCAGTCCTGCATCTGGAGCCATCGCCCGTAACCTATTTTTTTAGTGCCTACCAAATGGTTGTTCTGCTGCTGTGCCTCGCGGTTATTATATGGGCAATCTTTAACAAAATTGCTCCAAAGAAACAGCTCTTCTTGCTGCTTTTCTGTTATTCGCAACTCATTGTTACATTTCTTTTCTATAGCATAGGTCTGGATGGCCAGGATCAATCGCCTGTTACGTTTTGTATTCCTCTCATTATTTTTTATTATCTTGTTTACCGTGCCAATCTCCTTAATCTGTTGCCGCTTGCGAAGGACACGATTATCCAGCAAATGAAAGACGCTTTTTTGATTCTGGACGGGCAGGGCTATTACCTCTATTCAAACCCGGCGGCCGACGAAAAGTTCCCGATATTGAAAAACGTTTCCCCCGGGGAACGGATCGACATAGGTGAATATTACTCTTTAAGGGAGATCCAGTCCGAAAATGAAGTCATTTGGGAAATGAATCTCAGTGAATCCAATACCCCTCTCTATTACCGGATATCGAATACCCCGATCTACCAAAACAAAAAACTCGTCTGCCAATGCGTCGTATGCTACGATATAACGGACAACAAAAACCTTATGGATGAACTTCTCGAAATCGCAACCTATGACTCTTTAACGCAAATATACAACCGAAGCAGCTTCTTCAGTTTGGCCAAAAACCGAGTCGACAACAGACAGACCAGCCTTACCATGATCGGATTAGATATCGATTTTTTCAAAAAAGTGAACGATACCTATGGCCATCCGGGCGGAGACGCGGTTTTACGGGAAATTGCGTCTTTGGTCAAGGCGCGGCTTCGTCAGTCGGACATTTTCGGAAGGCTTGGCGGTGAAGAGTTTGGAATTATAATGGAAGGCGCAAGCTATGAAAACGCCTGTAAAATTGCGGAATCCATCCGCACGAGCGTCGAGGCGCATGTAATAGAGTACGATCAAAGGGACATTCGCGTAACGGTATCTATCGGACTAGCCCATGTGGACCATAAGGACCCCCTGTCTCTGGACGAGTTGATGCTACAAGCTGATAACGCTCTTTATGAAGCAAAGCAAGCGGGGCGAAATAGAGTTGTCGCCTATCTCGAATCAAAGAAGTAATCTCTTTCCTTTCTCTATTATCTCCTCTCAAAAACAGCTCTAGTTTTAACTAGCCCGTTACAGTGTTCCGGCGATATTATTCAACAGGAGCGTCTAACTATGAATGATCATCATAACCTGAGATTGAGGGATCGAGATACAGTCCCGACAGATGAAATCCTCGAACAGGTTCTTGGCAAAAGTTATACTGCTTACGAAGCGTTTCAGGACAAGTTGCCAAGCCTTAAAATCGAGCAGGACTGGCAATGGTATACGCCCCACAAGGCGTGGTTTGCAAAAGGGCAACACTGTTGGACAACGCCAAGGGGAACAAGAAAAGAGAAAAACCTATACTGGCTTCATGTTTTTGATGGATATTTTAGCGTTGCGGTCTGGTTCAAAGAAAAGGACCGGAGCGCCATCCTCCTGGCCGACGTCGGCGATAACACGAAAAAGTTGATCCGAGACGCCGAAACAATGGGAAAGGTCGCAACCTTCCCTGTAGTCTTTGATATGTTTGGAGATGAGCCGCTCGCCGATGTCTATACCCTGATTGAATGTAAAAAAGATTTGGAGCGCCGAGGCTAAGGCCTTGACCGCTCGCGAAGCGGTTTATGGATATCGAATGAAAGACCGTAGATATTAAAAAGCATCCGTCAAGATGTTGACGGATGCTTTTTTCAGCTTTAGACCAAAATGACCTATTTCCCAAGACCGGAACCCAAGTTTCGCTTAAGAGCCCCTCCTGTCATTCTTTAGGAGATTTTCCAAGCCGCAGTATATTTCTATACATGTCCTGCCGCGAAATCATGCCCCGGCAGTTTTACTGTCTTGCGAAAAAGACGTACTTACGAAAATGAATTACAGATCTGCTCCTAAAAAAACCTACCGCATTACGGAGTGGCTGTGAATATAGAATTCTTCTTGGCTGGGTTGGAATTTCTTCTCTAAAAGCTCCAACCCGCTGTCAAACCGTTCCGCTTCCTGTTCGTCAATATCAAACACCGGGCTTTGATGATAGATCCATTTTTTACCATCAAGATCAACCGGTCTTAGTTCCTTAACCATCATGGCGGACGGGAATGTCCCGTCTTCAAGACAGATATTATATTTTTTGCAGCTTTTAAAGCCGCGGCTCACGTAGTTGTAAGGATTCCCAAATATGACAATGAGATCATAACCAAGCGAAACCGCCCGCTCAAAGGAAAACTCCATAAGCTTCTTTCCAAAACCTTTTCTTTGATATTCCGGTAAAATACAAACCGGCCCAAACGTAAGGATCCCCTTTTCTGTTCCGGACTCATCAACCAATCTAGTCTTGGTATACATGATATTTCCGATAATTTTACCGTCAACCTCAATTACAAAGTCAAGCTCTGTCAAAAAATCTTCGTGATTCCGCATCACATGAGCCAAATAGTGCTCATTGCACCCCGGAATATATAGATTCCAAAAAGCCTTCCGAGTAATTTCTTCAACAATCTGATAGTCTGCTTTTTCCTCGTTCCGAATACGAACCCCTTTATCCATATAGCCTCCTTAAAGGTTTAACCTATTTGCATGACCTAGGAATCTATGCGATAACGTCATTTATTTGCTGTTTCTTTCTCTTGTCTCAAAGGATACTTCAATCTCGGCGCCAAGAGTTAGGTTCTCTTTCGAGCGCACCTTGGCGGGTAAAGCAATAAAGTATGTCCTGTCGCCTTTCGGGAGCAACGAGGTCTGCCAGGCCGTCTTGCCTACTTTTGCAAGGATCGCAACAAAGCCGAAATGAACCGCAAGGTATTCGAGAGGTACGCTCAACTCTTCCGGAACAGCAACATAATACCAGCCCCCCGGCGTCTCATAGCGTTCAATTTTTGCGGTAAATGTGTTTTCCATTGTACATGTCCATTTCGTGACATTCAAACTATATGTCAATGATTGCGTCATGACTATGTCTCGTCAGAGAGAACGTCAATTTATAATGTATGATTTTATTTTTAACAATACTACATACTAAAACGGAAGTCTATGAAGGTCTTTTTCACGTCGGGACATGTCAATTAGTACGTTAATGACACGCCCTAGATATTTGCTCTGCAACACTTGTGTTAATAGTTCGATAAACTCTTTTTCGTTGTAACATACTTTTGTTTGGAACTCGGGTTCGTTAAAAAGTTCAATAAAAATATCTTCATTTAATTGAACTTTCAATGGATAAAACGGAATGGCGTATGCAATTGTCATAACATCCAGCGAATACGTTTCCACATATTCTGCTTTTATCAACATTGTGTAAATAAAGGCTTTGTCGCCATACATTAAGGGGGATCCTCGACTCTCTCGAAAAAATGCTTGAGATTTTTCAACTTCTGCATAGACCGTACCTTTAGTAAGATCTTTCAAGTGCCTTGCTTGCTCATCTAGAATTTCCCTGG
>CAZGYK010000087.1:6528-6750 GCA_964530485.1 uncultured Oscillospiraceae bacterium | reverse complement strand
CCATCTGGAAAGAGGTATTCTCCGAGTGGGGACTTCCGCCATTAACGCGGGACTTCTATGCCGAGTTTATCGGATATGACCGCCAAGACAACATCAACCATATGAACGAGTCCTTTCCGGATCTGGATGGAGAAGCGCTCTATTTTGCCTGTGGCAACCGGGTTCGCGAGTATCTAGAAACAAACCCGATCGATACGATGCCGGGGTTATTCGAGCTCTTTG
>CAZGYK010000087.1:0-6518 GCA_964530485.1 uncultured Oscillospiraceae bacterium | reverse complement strand
CAAGCGGGGGATCAAAAAAGCGGTCGCAACCTCTTCGCGGAGCAAAAACGCCAAGATGACCCTCGAAAAATGCGGGATTCTCGAGCGTGTCGATACCGTTGTCAGCGGAGATATGGTTGAACGAAGCAAGCCGGCTCCGGACATTTTTCTAAAAGCAGCCGAGCTGATGGGTATTGACCCCGGCGAATGTCTTGTGCTCGAAGATTCCAACGCAGGCGTTATGGCGGCTCATGCGGCGGGAATTCCGGTCATCGTTGTTCCCGACATGATCAAAACGCCCCCCGAAATCCTAGAACTCTGTTATCAAAAATGTGATTCGCTCCACGACGTCATCCCGCTATTGAAACCGTTAGATATCTAGGAGGTAGAACATGCATACGTTAGAGGCAATTGAAAAGAGACGAAGTATCCGAAAATTTACTAGAGACCCGATTTCAAGGGAGGACCTAACGAAGATTCTCAACGCTGGAATTCTTGCCCCTTCCGGAAAAAACGCCCAACCCTGGCAATTCATCGTTGTAGAAGGCGATAGCATCCCTCCGATGATTGACGCGATGGGAAAAGGGATAGAGCGCTCTAAAATTGAACTCGCCCGTTTTGCGCGGGATGGCCAGCCGATTACCGGAAGCGCAGAGAACACAATGAAGATTATGGCAAGCGCGCCGGTGACTGTCTTTGTCATTGACCCGGAGGATAAATTCCGCCAGAAGAGGACGATTCCGTCCTATATCTCCGAACTCGTCAACATCCAGTCTGTCGGCGCGGCAATCGAGAATATGTCTCTCGCCGCTACATCTCTCGGTCTTGGGAGCCTCTGGATCTGTGATATCTTCTTTGCCTATGAAGAATTATCCGAGTGGCTCGAAACCGACAAACTGCTTGTTGCCGCGATTTCGTTTGGGCATCCCGACCAAGATCCTTTACCCCGTCCGCGAAAATCCTTCGACGAAGTAGTGATCTGGAAATAGCAATCAAAAAAGGAAGCCCAAAGGGCCTCCTTTTTTTCTTTTAATCATCCCGCCTTGCCGTCTGCAGCTATATTAGAACCCGTCCTACTTACGACGGTGGGTAAATCTGCCCTCGTTTTCCTGCTCCCTTCATCCCTTGTGGGGAAGGTCTGCAATCCCACGATCGGAGCGAGAATCCCAATTCTAATGCTTGTAGGATTAAAAAAAGCCACAACAAATCGAACAAAGCAGGATATCAACTATTCGTCTTCTTCGCCATCCTCAAAATCAAAGAGGTCGGAAAGCCTATCCATAAAAATTTCGCTGATTTCTTCAAATTCGTCGTCGTCTTCGATCAATTCCAGAATTTCTTCGCCGTTCTCCTCAAGAATCTTCATGATAATGAGGTTTCCGTCGTCCTGAAGCATATCGTCCGGATCTTCGCTGATCGCAATCAGCGCAACATAGTTTTCTCCGTCTTTTTCCAAAGTATCGACGAGCTCAAAAGTATGCTCCTCGCCCTCTTCGTCGGTCAGCGTAATCAGGTCTTGTGAAAATTCAAGGCCATCCTCTTCCAATTCGATATCATGATCGTGTTCCATTGCCGTCTCCTTCTTGGCTGTACGCTTCGCTCCGCTTTCTCATCCCTTTGCCCAATCGGTGATTACCGACAATAAGCCCGGGAATTGTCCTTGTCGCTCAGCTTGTAGTATTCTTATTTTACTATATACCGCGCGCTTCGTCAAACGAAAAGAGAGCTCCTATTTTCAGGAAAACGAGAAAACGCTTGAATTCTTGGGTTTGTATGTATTAAGATAACAGTAAGCAGAGCGACGAATCCGCGAGTCTCCGGTTTCGGTTATCAAAAGCCAAGCGGGATTGCGGTGTTCGGTGGCGCGTTTTGCGGTAAACGAGAAGAGGTAAGTCTATGAAAAGAACACTGGCCTTATTTTTGATATTGCTTATGGTATTGACCCTGTTCTCCGGATGCAAAAAGAAAGCCGAGGAACAGCCCCAGTTTTCAAGCAGTGAAATCCAGCTGAAAGGACCTTCGGTCGGCGATACGATTGCGGTATTCGAGACCAATCTTGGGATATTTAAAGCGGTTCTCTATCCCCAGTTTGCCCCAAAAGCGGTTGATAATTTTACAACCCACGCAAAGAACGGTTATTATAACAATTCAACCTTCCATCGCGTCATCGCTGATTTCCTGATCCAGGGCGGAGACCCGACCAATACCGGAAGCGGCGGAGACAGCATCTGGATGCTCCCATTCGAAAACGAATACAGCGAAAGCCTTCATCATTACCGCGGAACGCTCGGGATGGCAAGTTTCGAAAAGGACCAGAACCGAAGCCAGTTCTATGTCATCAAGGGTGGCGAAATAACCGACGAGATGATCAACGCGATGAAACAGGCGGAGTATCCCCAGGGCGTGATCGATTCCTACCGCGAGGTTGGCGGCCGTCCGACGATGGACTACAACTATACCATCTTCGGTCAAGTATACGACGGTCTCGACATTCTTGACGCGATCAGTATTCTCGAAGTCCGCGAAGACAACCGTCCGAAAGAGGAAGTCATCATCAAAAGCATTACAATCGATACCTATAAAAACCCAACCGAATAACAAAAAAACAGGAGCCGTCTTACGACGGCTCTTTTTTATTGAACTTTTCTCTTGAGGTTAAGCCCTAGAAGCCTCGGCCTATAGACCAAGCATCTTCAAAAGATCTTCTTTCGGACGAACCCCAACGGCTGTTTCAACCGCTTTTCCGTTCCGAAATACCATTAAGGTCGGAATGCTCATAACATTATATTCGCGCGCAAGCGACTGTTCTTCGTCGACGTTAATCTTCCCGACAACCGCCTTGCCCGCTACTTCTTCTGCAATCTCTGCAACTATCGGCCCGACCATACGGCAGGGTCCACACCACGCCGCCCAAAAGTCTACCAAAACCGGAAGATCGCTCTCGAGCACTTCTTTTTTGAAATTGTTCGCTGTAATTGTAAGCTCAGCCATAATCTGTTACCTGCCTTCATTGGAAAATTCTTGAATGAAATTATCATACCATATTTTTATTAATATTTCATGAATTCCCAACGATTGCCATCAATTCCAGTCTTCCGCTTACTTATGATAGGTAATTCCCGCGTTAATTGTCCCCGCGCGATAGATCTGTTCAAGAAGAATTACTCTGGCCAATTGATGCGGAAATGTCATAGACGACATCGACATCAAAGAATCCGCCCGTTTCTTGACCGAGTCCGAAAGACCCGACGATCCTCCGATGACAAATACGACCTCCGACGTCTTCTGTTGCGCGCTGTTTAGAAAAGCGGCGAGCGTTTCAGAAGATTCTTGCTTTCCCTCTACCGCAAGCGCCACAACTGTCGCCCTGCGCTTTTCAAGCGCTTTCAGGATTTTCTCTCCTTCGAGTTCCATCGCCCGAAGAATATCAGCTTCATGCCCTCCGTCGGGCCTTTGCTCGGGAAGTTCCGTAACCGTAAGATTAAAAAAGGACCTGATCCGCTTTTGATACTCCGCCGCCCCCTCCTGCAAAAAGCGCTGGGAGAGCTTTCCGACAACCAACAGTTCAATATTCAGCATTTGCCACCTATATTTCTACAGCTTCCCCAACGCTATGCCTCGGAGCAACTTTGACGTTGCATTGGCTGACTTCGCCGTTTTCGAGCATTCCAAGACAGGTGGTTAGCGCGATCTCGGGCGCATTGTTTTCATTCGAAAGATGCATCAATGCAAATTTCGCCGTCCCGGCCGACGCAAGCCCGACAATGGTCTCGGAACAATCACAGTTGGAGAGATGTCCCATCCGCGATGCAATTCTCTGTTTCAAATAGAGCGGATACTTTCCAAAGCGCAGCATCCCCTCGTCATAGTTGGATTCAAGCCCAACAAAATCACAGCCGGAAAGAGACTCTCTGACGCTGTCCGATACATACCCGAGGTCGGTCGCTACGGCAGCGGTTTTTCTGTTCCCGAACAAAAACCGGTATCCAAAACAATCAGCGCTGTCGTGGCTGGTTCGAAATCCCGAAAAGGTCATCTCGCCGAGCATCATCTCAGTCTTTGGTTCAAGAGGAATCAAGTCGGCATGTTCCGGAACCAGGAGATGATTATAAAGGTATTCGAGCGTCGCCCCGGACCCAAATACCGGAACACCGTAGTGTTTCAAAAACACGTTGAGCCCATAGACATGATCAACATGCTCGTGGGTAATCAGAATCCCCGAGAGATCCGCCGCGGAAACCCCGGCGGTATAAAGCGCCTCTAGTGTCTGCTTACAGTTCTTCCCCATATCTACAAGAACTGCGGTTCCCCCGTCCCGAACCAAAGTACAGTTGCCGGAACTCCCGCTGTAAAGAGTCTGAATATACGCCATTTTCTCTCCTCAATTTATGCTGCGCCCGCCGTTCCGGCTTTGCGATTTGATCGCTTACATTCGAAAGTGACCGTCAAAATCCACAAACTAGTGCCCTTTTGCTCTGCTTGATGAAAAACGCCGGCGAAGGCCGGCGTTTTACTAAAATGCCTGTTGAAGGGTCTCATCCGGAACAAAAATCCGCTCCATGTTTGCTCCGATTCCAAGAAATTTTTCTACGACATCTTCATACCCGCGTTCGATATGATAGATGTCCTCTAGCTCGGTAATCCCGTCCGCGGTAAGTGCCGCGATCATCAACGCCGCTCCGGCGCGGATATCCGGAACCCGAACCGGCGCCCCGGTCAGCCGTTCAATACCTTCGATAACGGCGACTTTTCCGTCTACCTGAATCTTCGCGCCCATCCGGCGAAGTTCATCTACATACTTAAACCGCGAATCCCAAATACTCTCGGTAACAATCGAGGTTCCGTCCGCCCGGCAAAGAAGCGCCGTAAGCTGCGGCTGCATGTCGGTCGGGAACCCGGGATGCGGCATAGTTTTGATATTGGTCGCGATCAACTTTTCCGATCCCTTGACCCGGACTGCATCATCATATTCTTCAACGGTCGCTCCGACCAATCTGAGCTTGTCTGTAATCGATTCAAGGTGCTTTGGAATCACTCCAGTGATATGGATATCGCCGCAAGTAGCGGCCGCGGCGGTCATAAAGGTTCCCGCCTCAATCTGATCCGGAACGATGGAGTAGTTTGTTCCGCGCAAAACCGGAACACCCCTGATTTTGATGACGTCGGTTCCCGCGCCGCGGATATCCGCCCCCATCGAGTTTAAGAAGTTGGCAACATCAACGATATGAGGTTCTTTCGCGACGTTTTCAAGCGTTGTCTGTCCGGGTGTCTTAACCGCCGCGAGCATCGCGTTGATTGTCGCGCCTACCGAAACAATATCAAAAAAGATTCGTGCACCATTCATCCCCTGGCTGCTCTTGACGTTGACGATCCCATATTCAACATCCCATTCGCATCCAAGCGCCGCAAACGCTTTTAGGTGCTGGTCAATCGGGCGCGGTCCAAGATCGTCCCCCCCGGGCATCGGAACCGACGCCGCCTGAAAACGAGAGAGAAGCGCGCCGAGAAAATAATGCGCCGCGCGAATGCTCCGCGCCATCTCAACCGGGATCTCACAGTTGAGGATACCGGTCGCATCTATCCGAAGCGTGTGCTTATCTAAAAGACGAACATCTGCGCCGATAGAGGAGAGAATATCAATAATAACCGCGACATCGCTTACCATCGGAACATTTTCAATGACACAGGGGCCGTCCGATACAAGCGCCGCCGGCAAAATCGCGACCGCAGCATTTTTTGCCCCGCTCACCTGAACAGATCCAAGGAGTCTCGTTCCACCAGTTATCACAAATTTATCCATGCATTACCCCGAAGCGTTTACCCGCCGCCGCGGTCATTGGGTATATCTGTATATCAGATGTCAGCAATACGCTTTATGCCATACCGAGCCACGGTTCCGTCGGTACTCTTTCATTGTTAACGCGAACTTCAAAGTGCAGGTGCGGTCCAGTCGAGTTTCCGGTCGATCCGCTGTATGCGATAACCTGCCCTCTTGATACGTTTTCTCCAACCGAAACAATATTTTCATTGTTATGTGCATAAAGAGTTCTAATGCTGACGCCATCTATTGTACCATGGTCAATCTCAACATAATAACCGTAACCGCCCTCATGCCATCCGCTCTGGATAACAACACCGCTCATAGCAGCAACAACCGGGGTGTTTGTCTGCGCCGCGATATCTATTGCCATATGTCCGTCTCCCCAGCCTCGGGAGACGAATTGCATTCCTTCTGTCGGCCATTTCATCGTTCCGCCTTCCGGAGAACCTACTGGGTTCGGAACAAAGACCGGAGGCTTGATCCCTTGAATCACGCCTTTTTTTACCATCGGAACCAAGATCTCTTCGTTGACCGCCGTTTTGCCGACCTCGACTCCGTTTTCATATTCTATTTCATAAGTAACTCTTTTGACCCCTGCTTTTCCTTCGTTTAAGGTCATCGAAAAGTTCTTTTCAAAATACTCGTTTTGTGTCACTTCCGTCTCAACCGGAATTTCTTCCTCGACGGTCTCCTGTTTGACTACCTTGACGGCAAGAAG